>JBIOVO010000152.1:0-17129 GCA_044867735.1 Pyrinomonadaceae bacterium
AGTGCAGCCTAAAGGCTGAACTCTAAACCTCTGCTACCGCAGGTCTTCCTTTGCGTCTTTGCGCCTTTGCGCGAGTAAAGATTTTCAAACGGCCGCTAGAAGCTTCTTCCACCTAACCCAGGCTTCGTCTCGCGCCTTCTTATTTCCCTTCCACGCTGTCAATGCTTTCTGATAATCCTCGGCGGCCTTGGCATCTGCGGCTGCATCGCCTTTCGCTTGCGGCGCGACCGGCTCAGGCGCATCACCAGCGCGCATGAAGCCATGGCCTGAGCCCTCATACGTCACCGGATCAAACGTCTTCTTGAGCTCGGTCATCGCTTCGCTCGTCTTCGGCAGGGTGGCGTTGATGCGCGCATCGTTACCGGCGTAAAAACCGTAAACCGGCGCTTTGATCCTGGCGAGCGCTTCTTTGTTGGGCGTGCCGTCTGTTCCAGTCGCTGGTCCGGATCCGTAAAAGACGAAAGCTGCTTTGACGTTTGGGTTGTTAGTTGCAAAGCGGAACGTCTGGCTGCCACCCCAGCAATAACCGGCGACGACAACTTTGCCGTTTGACGCCGGCACCTTTGCGATGTACTCAGCGACCGCATTCAGATCGCCGGTGATTTGATCCGGCGAGAGATCTCGGATCGTCTGTCCGATTGCCGCTCGATCGAGAGAACTCGTGCCGCCGCCGTTCGGTCCCATGCCGGAAAGAAGATCGGGGGCGATGGCAACGTAACCTGCTTCCGCAAGTTGATCGGTCAGGCTCTGCACCCAATCAGTCATTCCGAAGATTTCGTGAATGACGATCACGGCGGTCGCCTTGTTCTTGTTCTCGGGATAGACCACAAAGCTGTTCACTTCGCGGGTGCCGTTTTTGACTTTTACCCACTCCTGATGACGCGGCGATTTCGCCAGTTTCTGTTTGGCCCAGTCCTGCGTCTCAACCGGCTCCGGCGCGGGCGCGCTGTGATGGTGTCCGGTCATATCCTGTCCGCACGCCACTACCGAACACACGAGCACCACCATTAACAAATTGATCGTTGCTTTCATCTTCATCTCCCGTAAACTTTTATTTACAGACCTGAGGGCTCCCACAATTCGCTGGAAGATTCTCTCTTGTGCTTTTTGTGCCTCTTTGCGGCCTTATCTAGCGATCTCGAAATCGACCCATTGCACTACCTGTCCATCTTTCTTCGCGTCCTTGTCAGTAATCACAACCTGCAAATAGTAATTGCCGGGCTCAAGGTCGGGACTCAGCTTGACGGTGCCATCGCCAAAGATCCGCGTCAGATCTTTCTGCGTACCCGCTGTGATCGGCACTTCCGGACCAGAGTAAACATTCTTGCCGTCGCGGAAGAGCCGTGCCTGTAGCACCAGGTTTCGCAACTGCGTTCCGCCCGGTAGCGTCGAGTTGTAAAGCCGGTAAGCAAAGTAGAGATCACTGTTCGGCGCGAACTTTCGCGAACCGGGATTCACGATCGCCTGATCCGCTGTGCTCGGCCCCGAAGCCTGGTCCAGTATTCCTAAAACGACTCCCGAAACAGCGAGCTTCTTGTCTTTCAGATTCGGCACCATGACAAACTGCGCCGCAGAACCGATCTTCGACGAGTTCCGGTCGCGGACAACCAGGCGGACCTGGTACGAACCATGACCCTTCACCGGCATGTTGATTCCCATGCCCATGCCGTTCGCCTTGGCATGCTCAAACTCAGCGTCAGAAAACGTGACGGTCGCACCGCGTTTGAATTGGTCAACGATCCTTCCGTTGTCGCCGAAGATCACGCTGTGGATCTCGATTGACCCCTGACGTTTTCCATTGACGACGCCGAATTCAAGATCTTCGACGTTCAGGTAAAAGTAGGATCGGACCAACGAACCAATCTGCGGCTCGTCGGCAAAGAACGACGTCAGATCGACCTCGATGTCCTGCGCGCGAAAAGGCGACGCGAGGGCGAGGTTCGTAATGTCGCGCGGCGTCGGCTTTATGTTCTTCGCTTCTTCTTCAGTGACACCAAAAAATCCGTATCGGGTTCTCAAACTCATCCCGCCGCGCTTCACCTTGGCCTTGATGTGGTGAAACTTGCGATTGAATGTATCTTCCGACGGGCGATAACCAAGCAGGTAATACCCGCTCTGATCCTCGACGATACGGTTTAGCTCGAAGCTGTTTGAGTTACGAACCTGGAAGCCGCCCGTTTGTCGCGCGAGCAAATCGCCGCCTTCCCGGCGCGCGAGAAGCAAGTCCATGCGAGCTGTTCTCAGATTCTGTATCTGCGCGGCCTGCTCGCGGTAATTTCCTCGAACGACATCCGCGGCAGTGAGGTCAACGGTCGCCAGGCCCTGCGTATCGACGGAATAGATCACCACTGAAGAACGAATGGCCTTCTCCGCGATCTTTTGCAGGAAACCACCGTAGTTTGTGTACTCCTTACTTAACGGCGACGCATCATTCTCGACGATGCCTTCTTCCTTTAGCACGCCTCGATCGATGAAAAACTCGTCCTGCGACTCCCGCGGTAAGCTGTCCGACAAGATCACCATCGACTTGCGGCCTGGTAGTTGGCCCATCGAGTCGACGATAAAACGGAGAGAGTTCAAAGTATTACCCAACGATCTGAAACCGCAGGCGGGTGTCGAGCCTCCTCCGGCGGGCCGGAACACCTGGACTCCGACGCGACTGCAAGGGTTCCAGCGCACCAAATCAACGGCGCGCCCCAGAAGACGCTTGTCGTTGGTGAACTGTTGCAACGCTCCCATTTCACCGCCGGTGCGGATGATCGCGATGAGGTCATTGGGTTTTGCCTGCTCGTTAATGTACTTGCGCAACTGGTTCCTCACGCGATACATGCTCTCAAACGAAAGCCCGAAATCGTCTACGACAAACGCGATGGTCCGACGCGGATCTTCAGGGTTTATGCGAGTGAACGGAACCACGTCATTCTTATTTGCTTCCTTGCCTGGCGGCGGCGCCGTCGTCTTCGGAATATTCGAGACATAAGCGAAGCTGGTGATTGTTTGCTTGCGCCCGTCTTCGTAGATTTCGAAATCGTCCGCGGTTAGGTTCGTTACGGGTTTTCCGTCTTTAGTGACCACGGCGTCAACCTGGACCAGGTTGGTCGTGATTCGGACCACGTCGTCCTTATCGTCGTCCGGCTTTTGAGGTAGTGGCGGAGGCGCAGTCGTTTGGGCCAGGGCTGGCAAAAAGATACAGAACACCAACAGCAAGGCGAGGAAAGCTTTTAGTTTCATCGGGGTAGTCGTCTCCTTAAACGGTCTAGCGTTAGGGAGAGTTTAGGGGTTAGAACTTCGAACCTTGGACCAAAGTGTAAGACAGAACACCGGATCTTTCAAAGAAAAGCCGGCCAGCACACAGCTCATCCCTCATTCGTCAGATGTTTTTTAACCACAAAGACACGAAGACACAAAAATGAATTATTCAGTTAGTGTCTTGGTGTCTTTGTGGTTAAAAAAACCTCCCCTATTTCATCGTCATGATTGCGGCGAACGTTTCGATACCGTTCCAGAGATTCTGTATGCGAATGTTTTCGTTCTCGGCGTGCTGGTTGTTGTCGTAGTTAGCGATTGGAACCGAGATCGTAACCGTCTTCAGTCTCTCGGTGATGATCGAAAGCGGCAGGCTCCCTCCCGAAGTCGGCAACAAAACGATCTTGTCCGTTGACGTAGATTGCACAGCTTCAATCACCGATTTCGAGATCGGCAGATCCATCTTCGTCCGCTCGGCGTTGTAGCCGCCCGCACGCGAATTGACGCGCGCCAGCAATGGAAACTGCCCGCGCTCAGCATCCGTCGGATCGCGATCCGTTACGTGATAACCCTGCTTGCGAATGTGTTCGATCAACCGCTGCGTCTGCCGCTGATGATCGTTTCCTTTCACGAGCCGCAGATCTAACACCGCCGTCGCCTTGGTTGGGATCACGTTGCGAGCCAGGTCCCCCACGTCACCGCTCGCAATTCCGTTGATGTTCAGCGACGGCAGATTAATCAACTCCAACAGAACTTTACCCCCGCCTTCGGTGTGTTTGATTCCCAACTGCTTCTTCAACTCCTCATCGTACTGCGGCGCTTCCGCAATGGCGCGGCGCTCAGATTCACCCAACGGTTCGACGTCTGAATACCAACCCTCGATCGTGACCCTTCCTTCATGATCCTTCATCGAAGCCAGTAGACGGGCCAAAAGATTCGCCGGATTCGGAGACCAGTTACCATAATGACCGCTGTGCAACGGGCGTTTGGCAGCAAAGACAGTCACGTCGACATTCGTGTCGCCACGCGCGCCAAAAACAACTTGCTTCACTCCAGACTGGTGAACCGGACCATCACAGATGATCCACACGTCCGCTGCAAGCAGTTCTTTGTGACGATTGATGATGTCGCCCAGATGCGGCGAGCCGGCCTCTTCCTCACCCTCGAAAAAGAACTTGATGTTTGAAGTCGGAGCGATGCCTTTTTCTTTGAGCGCACCGAACGCGGTGAGGATCGCCATCACTCCGGCTTTGTCGTCAGACGCTGAGCGAGCGTAGATGCGCCATTCCGGATTGATCTCCGTGCCTGGCGCCGGAGTCGTCATGATCTGTCCGCCGGCTTCAATCGCGGCGGTGCGAAAGGTTGGTTGCCACGGCAGTGTTCCGGTCCACTGTTTTGGATCGGTCGGTTGGCCGTCGAAGTGTGCGTAAAGGAGGATCGTTCTTTGAGCGCCGGGCACTTTCCACTCGCCGTACACAGACGGAGGCGTTTCCGGTGTGGAGCCTTCAAGCAAGCGTGGACTCAGGCCACGCTGCTTCATCATCTCCATGATCAGCGCCGCGTTCTTGCGGATGTCTTGCGTGTTGGCGGCGACATTCGGAAGCGAAAGCAGCGTCGTGAACTCTTTCAGGATCTGATGTTCGTTCGACTTTCTGTAATCGCGGACCTTGTCCTGCGTGGTTTGGGCAAGAAGCGTAGACGGCAATAGGACCAAAAGAAACAGTAGGCGGCTGATCATTGCCGGATTATAGCCACAGAGTTGCGCGGATGAACACGGATCAAGGCCTCACTACACCTCCATTGTCGAGTGCGGTGTAGACATCGCTCGAAAAGAGCCCGAGCCAGGGATCGGATTGCGGCGTCAGGAAGAGCTCTGCGTAGACCTTTCCATTCAACTTGTCCACCTGATTTGCTTTCAGATCCCGCATCAGCCACACGTAGAGTCTCGAGTGCAACAGGTATTCGTTGCGAACGGTGTCGAGAGCGATCAACTCCTGAAACTTCTTCAACAGCCGTGCGAACTCTTCGTCCGATAACGTCGGATTTTGACGTTTGATTAAGGAGATACTGCGCTCGTCGAGAACCGCCAGCGACGAACGAAGCTGAGCGATCTTTCTCCAGGCCTCTTCGTCAGTAATCCTGCCGAGAGCTTCTGAAGCTTGCGTCATCGCGCGCAGGATCGTGGTTTCAGTCGCTGCTTTGGTAACCGCGAGCGGGGCGATGCTGAGGGCGCCGTGAGCGTCTTTCTCGATGATGAATCCTTCAGGCGCTTTGCCCCCGATCTCGACGGTAGCTTGAGTCCAATCATTCAGGAGAAGTTTCTGTTGGAAACGGTAGTAGACCGGCAGCCTCACCTCTCTGATACGCTCCGGCTGCCCGGCGATCTTGCTGAAGACGTCCGCGCTGATACAGAGCCAGCGGGCAAACACTTTTGGTCCATTGAGGCCCGGGAGCGCCTCGATTACGCGACCCTGCGAATCGAGGACGTAGTGAATGCTGTTGCCCGTGAGAGTTCTTTCGAGCCTGCGTCCGTCGCCGTAATCGATGGTCACAGTTGGCGCCGGACGGACTGACTGCCAATGAAGCACAAAGTTCTCGCGCAGATAGGCAGAGATGTCCGCATTTGAATAGAGCACCGTGCGGAAGAAGCGACTGTTGGCGCAGCTAAGCTCGTCGGTCAGTTTCCCAAGCAAACGCAACGAGAGAATCGGTCTGTTGGTTTCTGCTGAGAGCTTCTTCGCGGCATCGAGATCCGTGTACCAGTAAAGTCCGGAGATGTAACTGTTCTTTTGCTGCGCGACGGCGTCGAGCGCCGCTGAAAGTCGCTGCCACTGCACGTCGCTGGCGGTGGGGTAGGCGATGTGATCTTTGATTTCGATCGAATAGTAGTTCATCAGTACTCGCAAACCGGCTGGGCCGCGCGCCCGCAGCTCCTCGATGGCCAGTGAGGCTTCGGCAGAATTGTCCGAAACAGCCTGGAGCGCCAGCGTTTCAGTGGAGTCTTTGGCTAATGACGTCTCCGTGGAGAACAGGACCAATAGGAGCAAGTAAAGTAAGGAGAACCTGGCGTTCATCGGGCACCTCCGAAAGTGAACGTTTGAGGCAGGCCAATGTCGGAGGGTTGTCTAAACACAGATTACACGGATAATTACGGATTGAATCCGTTTTTTCCGTGTCAATCCGTGACTATTTCTTCATGAGCTCGAGGACGGCGGACGTCATTGCCTTCACGCCCGTGCGGAGTGTTGACTCAGGTACCGGTGCGAAGAGCGCTGAGTGGAGTCCGGGAAGTGCGGCGCCCGTTTCTTTGTTGGCCTTAACCTTTGCCGGGTCCGACGCGCCGAGCCAAAAGAGCGTCGTGGGAATCTTGTGGTCCAAGCTGAAGTAACCAAAATCCTCGCTCGCCATCATCGGCGGCATCTGCACTACATTCTCTGCGCCCAGCGCCTGGCGAAAAGTGCCTGCCAAACGCTCGGTCAGTTGCGGATCGTTGTAAAGCGAACCGGTACCTTCAGCAATCTTCACGATAGGCGCCCTATCTTCCGGAATGCCGGCCGTCGTTGCCACGCCCTTAACGATTCGTTCAATCGACGACAAGATGCGTTTCCGCACGTCTTCTTTGTAGGTGCGCACCGTCAACTGGAGATTCACTTCGTCGGGAATGATGTTGTAACGCGTACCGCCGTGAATCGAGCCGACCGTGACCACTGCCGGATCCAGCGGTGAGTTCTCGCGGCTGACGATCGTCTGCAACGCCATCACCACCTGCGCCGCAACGACAATCGGATCCTTCGTAGTCTCCGGCGCTGAACCATGGCCACCCACGCCGCGGATCTTGATGTCGATCGACGTCGCACTCGCCATCGCATACAACGGCGTGAAACCAACCTTACCGGTTTCGAGTTCCGGTTTGTCGTGCAACGCGATCGCGAAATCCGGCCGCGGGAAGTTGGTGTAAAGATTGTCACGCAACATCGCGTTGGCGCCCTCGCCAGTCTCTTCCGCCGGTTGGCCCAACATGATCAGTGTCCCGCTCCAACGACCTCTCAATTCCGTGAGTATTTTGGCAGTGCCGAGAAAACTGGTCATGTGGATGTCGTGCCCGCACGCATGCATCACGCTGACTTCGACGCCTGCATCGTTCTTCGTCTTAACCTGACTCGCATAGGGAACGCCCGTCTTCTCTTCCACCGGCAGCGCATCGAGTTCGGTTCGCACCAGCACCGTCGGTCCCGCGCCGTTCTTCAATACCGCCACCAGGCCATACGAGACCAACTGCGCGTCCTGATACTTACCGACGCGCTCGGTAACCGTGAATCCGAGTTTGCGCAATTCCCCGGCGACGAACGCCGAGGTCTTTTCCTCGCGACGAGAGAGTTCGGGCGCGGCGTGCAGCGCTTTATACGTAGACAGCAGCGAAGCAATGTCGCGATCGATCATCGCATCAAGCGACAACTGTTGTCCTTTAACACTGAACGCCACGAGGGCGAGAATCACCGGCACGAGGAATCGATTGCGCATTTAACTGTTTGCTCCAAAGGTTGGTTTTACTGTTTCGCTAACAACTTTTTCAGTTCGCTAATCCGGGCGAGATGGTAGTCGTCGTGTTCGGCCTGGAAAAATAACATATCTACGAGCCGCATCTGCACTTGAAGTCGCGGGTGAAGCGCGGCACGTGCAAAAACCTCGGCGTCGAAACTCTCCAGCCGATCGACGATGTCGTGTCTGGACGTGCGAAATGCACTCAGGATTGTAGCGGCAGGCACTTCGTTATGACTCGCATCGTAGGTCTTGCGATTCGACAGATCGGCAGCATGCAAAACTGCATTTGCGGCGACGTATTCGTCGATTCTTTGTGAGACAAGACTTTCGAGATCGAGCAGGTGGCCCGCGTTTTCCTGCATGGACCAACGCCCGTCAGCTTGATTGACGAGCGTTTCGCCTGGGAGACCCGCGAGCAGTTCTTCGAGGCGTGCAGGCGTGCCTCGAAGGCGCTCGATCATTTCGGGATAGATACCGGCGGGGAAGTTGAAATCAAATCTTCGCTCAAACCACTTGATGCGCGACATTGTGATAGGTCCTGGTGGAACAGAATAGGACCTATTCTAACCTTAATTCCCTTCGGTTGGCTGCGTCAGGCTAAAAACTCTTATAACCAACGTCGCGTTTATGGTTTCGGTGGTAACGGTCTTTGAGGAGACGAATCGATGAACTCCTTCATTCCGTCTTCGGTTCCGTTGTGCCGGAACTTGTAATAAGTCGACAACTTTACCGTCCACTCCTTACGCTGCGCCTCGTTCTTCGGATCGGTCCCCGACAATGCAATCGCCCGAGCGTAGGCATCGACGATACGATCCATAACCACGTTCAGTTTCTCGAGCGCTGCCTTGCTTGCGGGCGTCTCCGGTTTGTCGGCGAATTCCTTTTGATAAGCCGTTGAGAGCGTCTTGTAAGGACCAGTCTCGTAGGCGACGCCTAAGAAGTAGTAAGTCGAAGGAGTTCTCTTGATCTCACTCTCGTAGCGCGCGGCTTTCTGCAACGAGTCAATCGCCTGGTCCGGGGCAGTCTTTAAGGTCAGATAACCGACCGCATAATTCAGGTAGGCAAGCGTGTCGTCTTTGCCTTTGAACGGCGCCCATTCTGTTGGGGCCTGGCCGCCTTCAATCGCTGTGATCGCTTTGCGCGCATAGCCGAGCGCGTCGTTATTGAACTGTTCATTCTTGTCGGAAGCGGCTATGTAACCGGCATAACCGAGATCGATTTGAGCACGCAGGTAGTTGGGCTCGTCGGCAAGGACCTTGGCGCCGGTGCTGTAAGCCTCTGCGAACTTCTTCTCGTTAATGAGTCCGGGCAGTTGGCGCTTGCGCTCGTCGCGCTCGTAGAGCGTCACCCACTTCGTGAGATAGTCGATGTACTGGTCTTTGTCCTTCTGATACTTCGCGATGTAGTCGCGAGCAGCCTGATAAGCGGCCCCGGGGTTCGGGATACGATTGTCCACAAACCGCTTATAGATCTGAATCTTGACGGGATCGTCCGTCTCCTGCGCCAGTACCACAGATTGGAGTGCCCCGGACGTAACAAACAAAAGCGCCATAAACCCAGCCAGGGCCAATCTTTTCACCAGGAACCTCATATCAACCTTCCCTCCGCCATCACTTTCTTTCGAGCTAACAACCTCAGACGGCTTAGACGCTCCCAAGCCCGCTAAAGGTTTTATCAGCGTGAGGTTATAATCAGTTTGCTGTCCAGAAAATATCATATGATGATAAGAATTCAGACCCTTCGGGAGTAATAATGACCGCCATAAGCGAGAGACGACCTGACCATATCAAATTCTCGGGCCGCATTCTATTTCTGACTGACGATACCGCCTTGATTCGACAACAGCTCGAAGCCGAAGGCGACGCAGCCGCCAAACTCGAGGCGGAACTCGCCGACCGGCTGCAACGCGGCGATTTGGCGCTGATGAGCAATATTTCCACCGACGAAATCACACCTGGTTGGGTCTGTTTCTACTACGACGAAACGCTCGGTCACTACGTTTACGTCGGCATGCGCGAAGGCGCTGTGAAGAAGGACGAAGTGTGGAACGGCGGGTTTGCCGTGGTTGTTTCCGGGCTTTCGAAAGGCTGCGGCTCGTCGCGTGAGACCGCACCGTACGCCGAAAAAGCCGCGGGCATTCAGCTTGTCATCGCGCAGAGCATCGAAAAGATCTACGGACAAAACTCGCAAAACATCGGTCTCTTAACTTCCACTGATTTCGGTTTGATCGAACGCATTCGGCGCAACGAGGAGATCCCGCTTTCTGAGTTCACCAAAGGTCTCGATCCGATCTCTCAGGAGATCGTTTCTCACGGTGGTCTGTTCAACTACAACAAAGCACGACTGGCAGGAAAAGTGTCGCCGCCGCCGATTGAAACCGCACCGCGCCCGATGACCATCATGGAAAAGATCGTCGCGCGGCATGCGTTCGTCACCGCAGGAAAGATCGGAGTGCCGGCGGTAAAGCCGGGTGACGCGTTGTTCGCAGTCGCAGACGTGCGCTTCTCGCACGAGTATGTGACGCCGATGGCGGAGTCGCTGTTCAAGCAGGCTCTCGGTCCGGAAGCGCGCGTTTCGCAGCCGGAGTCGGTGTTTGCTTTTCGCGATCACCTGACGTTTCTCGGTCGCGTGATGTCGCCCAAACATCGTGAGATGGGCTTGCTAGAGAAGGCAGAAGGACTCGCGACCACGCAGGAGAGTTTCACGACCAAGCAAAAGATCAAGCTCTACGGCGAGAGCCCGGACGGAGGTTCGGAAGCAATCTGTCACAACGCCGTGGTCGAAGATCTCGCTTTGCCCGGTCAGATAGTGATTGGCACCGATTCACACACGTGCATGGCCGGAGTGCTCGGCTGCTTCGCCTTTGGCGTCGGTTCAACTGACATGGCCAACGCGTGGTACACGAAAGACATTCGCATCCGTGTGCCCGAGACCGTGCGCTACGTGCTGAAAGGTAAGAAGCGCGAGGACGTCGCGGCGAAAGACGTGATGCTCTACATCCTCGCGACCGAGTACATGAAGACCAGCAAGGGTATCGGCAAGGTGCTGGAGTTTGCCGGCGAAGATCTGAAGAACTGGTCGATGGACGAACGCGCGACGTTGACGAACATGGCGGTCGAAGCCGGTGGCACGACGGGAATAATCGAGCCGGATGAAGTGACGCTCGAATACATCGTGCGCACGCGCGGACTCGACGCAGAGGAAGTTCGGAAAGGTTTTACTTACAGCGATCCGGACGCGGAGTATGCCGCGGTCTTTGAGATCAACCTCGACGAGATCGTGCCGATGGTCGCGACTCCCGGCGATCCGCGGAACGGCGTTCCGATTGACGAACTGAAGGAAGAGGTTCGCATCGATGCCGCTTACGGTGGCTCCTGCACCGGCGGGAAAATGGCCGACATGGACATGTACGCGGCCGTTCTCCAGAACGCGGTCGCGCATGGAAAGCGGGTGGCTGACGGCGTGCACCTCTACATTCAGTTTGGGTCGCAAAAGATCAAGCAGTACGCACGCCAGCGTGGTTATATCGAGATCTTCGAGCGGGCGGGAGCCGAGTTGATCGATCCGTCGTGCGGGGCTTGTATCAACGCGGGTCCCGGCGCGTCGCCATCGGCGGAAACGGTCACTGTAAGCGCCCAAAACCGCAATTTTCCCGGGCGCAGCGGCCCCGGTAAGCTCTACCTCGCCTCACCGTATGTCGTTGCCGCGTCGGCAATTGCGGGTAAGATCGTCGCGCCAAGCGAGATTTTTAACCACTAGGCACAAAGACACAAATTGAATAAAAACTTCGTGTCTTAGTGTCTTTGTGGTTGGGGTTTTCCTGAAACCTTTCGACCTCCTGTTGCACTAACCTAGCGAGACATCGATGAGCGCCATCGCTGCAACTCTGATGAACAGTTCAGCAGACCTGGTCACTCGCGTATGCCAGGGCGACGCCGAAGCCTTTCGTCTGATTTTTGAAAGGTATTCGCGGCCCGTCATCAGTTTTATCTTCGATATGGTTAACGATCGCTCGCTCGCGGAAGAGTTGACCCAGGAAACCTTCGTCAGGGCCTTTCGCTCCATCCACACGATGCGGCGCGAAACAAAACTCTCCACCTGGCTCTTTGGCATTGCCCGAAACGTCGCACGCGAATCATTGCGGGCGCGTGCACGGGCGAATAATCACGTCGATCTCGGGGACAAGGCAGTTATGGATCTCAGCGATCAAAAACCGGTGCCCGTCGATGGGTTGTTGAGCAAGGAGTTGAACGAGCTGATTCGCCGTTCACTCGCCGCCCTCGACGAAGACAAGCGCCTGGTGTTTACGCTGAAGGTGCTGCACCAGTGCAGTTACGAAGAGATCGCGACGATCACCGGTTTCTCCCTCGCCAAGTTGAAGACTGATCTCCACCGCGCCCGCGCGGAAATGAGGAAGAGGATCAGTCCTTACGCTGGAGTTGGTTATGAAGTGTGAAGTTTGTTTAGAGCTTTTGGAGGAGTATCTCGACGGTGAACTCGCGCCGGCCGATCAAGAGCAGGTTGCCGGACACATGATTGCGTGTGCCACTTGCTCGACTGAGTTTGCCGAGCTGACCGCCGAACAGGAGATGTTCGCACATTACGATCGTGAGATCGAAGTGCCGCGGTTTCTTTGGACGAGAGTTGCCGAGCACTCAATCTCTCAAGAGACCGTGGGTCTAACCTGGTCGAGGCGGTTTGCCAATCTTTTTACCAGCCGTTCAGCTTCGCCCGCCGGTGCGATCGCGATACTGCTGCTCGCGATCACAGTGGGCGCTGTCTATCTGATTACTCGCAAAGCACCCGAACTGAAAACGGTCGCTGACGCGAATGAGCAGCAACCGAACAAGCCCGCGGTTGATGATAAGCAAACCAATCAACCGCAGCCTCAGCCGCAACCGGGTATCGTCGTCGAGAATCGAAAAACTAAACTCAAACCGCGTCCAACAACCAATCACGTTAAGTTGGATCAGTCAGACGTCTTGTCATCCGATCTCGGATATCTCGATATCGATGAACGCGAGACGGCGATGCACATCGAGCAGACTGAGAATCTCCTGCGTTCGATCAGGAACGTTCCGCTTACTGACGACGAAGACATAGACGTCACTTACGACAAAGCCCTTTCGCGTCGCTTATTGAACGAAAACGTCGTCCTGCGTCGCGAAGCCGAAATGAAAGCCAAGTTTCCTACTAAAACACTGCTTGCAGATCTGGAACCGTTCCTGATCGATATCGCTAACCTCCCGGATCACGCGCGTCCCGAAGACGTGCGCGCGATCAAGGAGCGGGTGCAGAAGACAGAAATCGTCGCGGCGCTTGTGGAATACCAGGACCGAGGCACGAATAATCGCTAAAGAATCGAGGCCAAACAAATGTTGAAAAAAGTAATGACATCTTCCAGAGCGTTGCTGCTGTTCCTCGCCGTTGTGGTGCTCTTTTCACTCGCCGGCGCCGCCCTCGGTCAACAGCGCACCAGTTCGAGCTCAAGTTCATCGTCGACAAACCGTCCGAACCAGCAAAGCAGTAGTAACGACGCGAACACAGTGTTTCGCAGTGCTCGCGATCTGATCACTGACGGCAATTGGGCCAGGGCGCAGGAGAAGTTCAACGAGTATGTCACTTCGTTTCCAAACGAAAAGAACATGGAAGCCGCGCTCTACTGGCTCGCCTATGCGCAGTACAAGTTAGCGAAGTATGACCAGCTTCGCTCGACCGTCGATCGTTTGCTCCAGAAATATCCCGAAACGACCTGGCGTGAAGACGCGCGTATGTTACTGGCGCAAACACCCGGTGTGTATGCGATCGCCGCCGAGGATATCGCTGACACCTTGCGCGCAGCGGCTCCCTTGCCGCCACTCGAAGCTCCAGTGATCTACACACCGGGCGCCCCAATCGCGACCGTTGGCGTTACGCCAATGCCGGGCCAGGCAATTGAAGTCCCTTCGGCGTGGATGATTTCCGGAGCCTCGAATTTAGCGAACGATGATGATCCGTGTGAATTCAAGATCGTCGTGCTTCAGGCTTTGTTTCAAACTGACGTGCAACGCGGAATCATGGCCGCTACCGAATGGCTCAAACCTGGCTCAACACAAACCACTCGCTGTAAGAGTGCTGCGTTGACGTTACTCGGACGCAACGGCGGCAAAGCAGTGACGCCGGTCATTCTCGGCGTCGCCCGCAGCGAACCGGATCTCAGGCTCCGTGCTCGTGCCATCACCGCTTTGGGCGCAACCAGTGACGACACGGTCATCGACGCGCTCCGCGAATTCGCTCTCAACTCGCCGGACAATGAAATCGTCGAAGCCTCGCTGTATGCGTTGAGCCGCCACACCAGCGATCGCGCGATCAATGTTCTGGCCGACATCGCAATCAGCGGCAAGACTCCGGCACAACGTAAGGTAGCGATCGCGAGCATAGCCAGCCGCCCGGGCGAACCTGCTGTCGATGCACTGTTCCGGATTTATGACGCCGACCAGACCGTCGAGATCCGCAAGAGCGTGATTTCGGGATTCGGAAATCGTAAGAGCGAACGTGCCGGCACGAAGCTGCTGGAAATCGCGCGCAGTTCCGACAATATCGAGTTGCGTAAGTCGGCAGTCAGCGCAATCTCGCGGCGCGGCGGCGACAAGGCAGTCGAGTTTCTACTCAGTCTCTACGATAGCGAGAAGAGTGAAGAAGTAAAGGATCAGATCATCAACTCACTCGGTTCCGGTCGCACTTTCTACGCCACAGTAGGCACTCCCAAACCGGCCAGGATCGGAGCGGCAACGATTGTTGGCCCAGGCAGCCGCGTCAACGATGAGCGCATCATCAACAAGCTGATCGAGATTGCGAAAGATCCGCAAGCGCCGATGGATCGTCGCAAGCGCGCGATCGGTTGGTTGAGCAGAAGCAACGATCCGAAGGTGCTGGATTTTCTCCAACAGCTATTGAGGTAACCATGTTGTCCAAGATCATCTCTTTAGCTATTGCTGTGGCTTTCGCCGGTGTCGCGCTGGGACAGACGAAGAGTTTCATACCGGTTGACGGCGCGAATCTGAAAGCCAGGCTCGACGGCGCCATCGTCGCCGGCAAAGCGGCGAATCCGCCTGCTGGTCGCTTCTGGGTTGGTTATCAGTTTGAGGTGCGTCCTGGTGTGGCGATCGATTTCGAGGTTGTAGATCGGGAGGGCGGCGTCTTCATGGCGATCGACGGAACCTCCGTGATGTTCGACACGCGTAACGAAACGCGCGAGCTCGGTCTGTTTCTGCTCTACGACACGCAACGCGAACTCTTTACACGTGCCGAAGTCTACAATCTTCGCCGCAATCGAGAGTTCAGTAACTATCCTGTCTACTGGGCGGGCCGTGTCAGCAACGAAGAGAGTTTGAACTATCTGAAGTCGATCATCGAATCGACTTCACCCGAGATCAACCGGCTCTCCGACCGCGCGCTTTTCGCGCTCGCGTTACATGACGATGCGCGCGTCGATCCGATGTTGATCGAGATGATTCGTCGCCCCGTCCCCGAACCAACGCGTTCGCGAGCCATCTACTGGCTTGGGTACACTGCTGAAAGTCAAACTAAGAACACGCTCTTTGCCGAGATCGTTCGTAACAACCAGGAAAACAGCGAGGCTCGCCAGAACGCGATGTTGTCGCTTTCGATGAGCCGCTCCGCGCAGACGTTACCGCTGCTCCAGAGCCTTTTCGAAAGCACGACCTGGCACGATCTGAAGTATCGTGCGCTGATCGGCATCGCTCGCAACGACAACAGCGACGGCGCCGCAACCTATCTGATTCGTGTTGCCGAAACTGATAAGGACTTCGAAATTCGCAAAGGCGCGATCCTCAATCTCGGCCGTATCGCCGGGCAGAAAAGTCTTGGCGCGCTCACCAGCACCGTCGATGGCGACACGGAAATCGAACTTCAGAAACAGGCAGTGATTGCGATTGGTAAACGCCCAAAAGACGAAGCCATTCCGATCCTGATTCGCACCGCGCGCAATCATCCGAAGATGCCGGTGCGAAAGTTGGCGATTCAAATGCTCGGTAAAACCGGTGATGAACGCGCGGTCGCGTTCTTTCGGGAACTTTTGAGCAAAGATTAACGAATTAGGACTAGGATTGAAGCTGCGTTGCTCCCCACGTGCGGATCGAAAGACAAGGGAGGTTAAGTAATGAGTAGCTCTGAAGTGTCCATTCACAATCTGGACAGCTTGAGGGAAGCAGCCATAACACTACTTCGGGAAGTCGAGTCGCTTGCGAGCCGCCAGCCTCACACAAACCACCAGCAGCTCGGACTTCAGGAAGAGGTCCAGCGATATGAGTCGGAACTCATTCGCAACGCACTGCAACGGACTCGCGGCAACCAACGCCGTGCAGCCAAACTTCTCGGCGTCAAAGTTACGACGCTCAACTGCAAGATCAAGAGGCTCGGGATCGAATTAGCCGCAGATTAAACCGGATTGTGGGCGCGGTAGGTCTTAAAAGAGTTTTCTCGCGCAAAGACGCAAAGGCGCAAAACTATGACCTCCGGCAGCCAAAGGTCTTAACTTTGCGACTTTGCGTCTTTGCGTCTTTGCGCGAGAAAGTTTTCTTTTCGCTTATCTCATCCTCACGCGCACTTTATTACTCGTCTGGCCACGCAGCGTAACGCTGACCATTAACGACTGACCTGAGGGTGTGTTGTTCGGCAGTCGCGCGATGACCTGCGTCAGCGTATCGATACCAGGAACCTTCCCGACAAACTCCACCGTCAGCGGATAAACATTCAACGCTGCATCTTCCGCTCTCGCCGTCACCGCCGAAAAGTTTTCGCCGGGCAACAAGTCCAGATTTGTGCCAAACAACAACAGCCGCGTGCGGCCGTCGCTGCTGAGGTTGAAGATGTTTGTGAGTGGAAACGGATCGCGAACGAACGTTGCGGACTCAACTACAGCTCCGAGATCCGAGTTCTGTTCGGTAAACAATGTCGGTGGCCCGGCAGCAGGAACGAACTGAACTCGAAAGAGCCTCGCGTTTGTGCCTCGCGACAAATAATAAAGACTACCGTCGTTACTGACCTTTAGATCAACCGGGTCGGTAATACCGGTAGCGAATCCGGTTGCGGCGCCGGCTGTGGGATCGAAGACTCGTATCCAGCCGCCGCAAAGATCCGCAAAGAAGTACTTGCCTGCGAAGCCTGGAGGAAACGTCACGGTCGTCGGATTGTAAAAGGCGCCGCCCGCGATAGCGCAGCCTGTCGTCGCGGAGCTGCCGTGTGCGTAAGCAAAGAGCGGTGAACGAAACGCCGGATTGCTGGTTGGGCCTTCCGTTGTCGGCCAGCCGTAGTTAGAACCTGCGATACCGTCGTTGATC
>JBIOVO010000153.1:0-63368 GCA_044867735.1 Pyrinomonadaceae bacterium
TATATGCAGGTCAAGTATCGACTCTCGGAGAAGCGCGGCTACGTGCCGATCGGATTCACCAGTACCTGGTCGGCGTTAGAAGCGTGAACCCTGCTCGTCTCAAGGTGATTGATGGTGGGTATATGCCGGACTTTACAGTGACCCTTTGGCTCCTACCAGAAGGACTAGAACCTCCCGCTCCAGCGATCACCCTCGATCCAAGCGACGTTAAAATCGTTAATAAAAAGAACCGCCGAAAAATGAGATGATTAGCAGGATTTAACAAGATGTAAATCCTGTAATCCTGTCAACGGCTCTTTTCGACGCTCTTGTAAAACTCGAGTGCAGCAAGTGGGAAATCGAGCGGCGCTGAGATCCTTTGCCAACCCTTCGGATCCAGAAACTTTCCCGGCGCAAACTGCCGCCATGCGTTTCGTCCATGCCTCACGTAAATGAACACGCCGGGATTTGCGAGACGCAACAGACGTTTGCCTTGCTTCATCGCGCGATCCAGTAACCACGCATCTTCACCGAGGTTCGTCTCCGGATAACGCACACCCTTCGTCCACAACTCCTTCCGATACACGATCGTGCCGCCATGGACGTTGCCGACGAATAGTCGCTGATGAAGCTGCGGTTCAGTGGTCCAGAATTCACCTGCGGGCAGTTCGAGTACAAACGCATTATCGAGCCCGGTTAGATCAGCCTTGCCGGCCAGAATCGGCGCCACCTGGTAGCGAAGCCGATCGGGTGAATACCAATCATCGTCGTCCCAGTGGGCGATGATCTCACCGCGCGCCTGCTGGCAGGCGAGATTACGCTTAGCACCGATCGACGTGCGCGGAACTTTGAAATACCGGACGTTTGGCTGGCCCTGGACCAGATCGCCGATCGCATCCTTGCCGTCGTCAACAACGATCAGTTCACGGTTTGGATAGTCCTGCTGCAAAAACGATTGCACCGCCTGGGCCACATAACGGCGGCGCTCGTAAGTCGGCATGATGCAGGACACAAGCGGCCACGACGCCCGCGCATCTGACAACGCCGCGCCGTAAAAATAGATGTCGTCGCCAAGCAGAGACGCAATGAAGTCGCGCGACTGCTCCTGCCAGTAACAACCTTTTACATCCTTACGACTGGTGTTGTGGGAATGCACGCTCGCGACGCAGAGTGTCGGATCGGCGAGATCGCGGATCAACTTGCCGGGACTACTCCACACGAAGCGCGAGTCTTCGCCGATCTGGATATCGGGAAACTTGTGACGCGCCCAAAAATTCCTGCGATAAGCGAGCGTGTTGCCGCCCACCCAGGGCGCCTTCGTTCCAGGATAGCGATACTCCCAGGCCTGCTGACGAACCGCGTCGAAATAAGCGATGCGGCTGCTGCCACAGAGATCATGACCGTGTTCGAGCAGCGCATTGATCTGCGTGCGCACACGCCAGCGCGGGTACCAATCATCGTCGTCCCAGTGCACGATGAATTCACCGCGCGCCTGCTCGCAGGCGAGATTGCGTTTCGCTCCGATGGTCAGCTTCTGATTGAGACGAACGTAACGAACCCGATCGTTGTTGGGCACCAGATCGGCAACCGAATCGCTGCCATCGTCGAGCACCAGCAACTCAAGCCGGGGATAGTCCTGCCGCAGAAAACAACGAATCGCCTGCGGAACATAGCTGCGCCGGTTGTAAGTCGGCATAATGCAGGTCACAAGCGGCTCATTGACGCCACTCACCGTGACTACTTCTTCCTTTGCGTTCCTTTGCGCCTTTGCGCCTTTGCGCGAGTAATCTTCTTCTTTCCCGCCACACGGCCGATGAATCTCGATCAGCTTCGCGGGCGCGAAATTCGGACACGCATCTCCCCGGCAATGGGATCGATAATCCCGCTTCTCCCCTCGCAAACGTCCACCGCAAAACTTGTCCTGATACAGCCGTTTGCTCGCTTCAAACCCGCGCGCCTCCTCCGTCTTGCGACGCGTCGTGAACGGCGCGCGATGCACGTACGCCGCGCACGCCCAAACCCCGCGCCATCCGGCGCGCGCCGCGCGGACGTTGTAGTCCATCTCCCAGCATGGACCGAGCGCGTAGCGCTCATCAGCCGCCCCAACCGCCTCGATCACCTCGCGACGCACCGCGTAACAAAACTCAGCCAGGCTATGAAGCGGCTCGAGCGAACGTACTTCATTGCCAAACCTCTGCGCGACGCCGCTCGCAACTCGCGCGAGATCGTGCCTTCCATAGTGAGCCGGTAAATCAACGCGTTGTTCGTTCCACGCGTTGTTTGTAGATGGACCAGCAAGACCAACGTTTGGCTGATCGTAGAGCGCGCGCAGAAGATGCGGCAGCCAGCCTGGGCCAACGCGTGCGCCGCTCTCAAGCAACACGACGACGTCGGCGTCGTTGTAACTCGCGAGCCGGTTGAAACAGGAAGCGACGCCCAGAGGATGATCTGAAGTGAGTTGCCCGAGATGCGTGAGGTTACGGAGCGACTGCCTGGTTTGTTGATCCGGGCCATCCGGAAGCAGCACCACCTCGAATGAGCCGGTTGTATTAAGACGCACGCTTTCGATAGTCGCCAGTAATTGCTCCGGCAACTCCCTCACGTGTATGCCAATGCAAACTCGCTTCATCATTGAAAGCGTGTGTTCTCCAGCAACTCATGCGAAAGCAGGATCCGGTGTTGATTGATATTAGTGCGCTCGCGATGAGACAGGCCGTGGCAAGCCGAAAAACCTGTGACTGGATCTCGTTCACCGATCACTCGTTGAAACTCGAGCGCACATTTGTGCCAATCAGGCCACGACCAGCGACCAGCATGATTCAAATGAAACGTCGCCGGAAATTCGACAGCATAGAGTGGACGCCCGCTCGAGTTGAACATGTGCGGCAACCAGTAGTCCCAGTACGGTTTGCCCATGCTCAGAAACGACGGCGCGAAGAGAGCGCAATCGCGGCCATGAAGCAGGAACGCATCGAGTCCGTTCCATTCTTTGGTCGCGGCAGCGTAATCGCCGTCGTAGTTGAAACGCACGAAGTAGCAGAGTCCACCTTCCGACAGCCAACGAATCTGGTTCATCTCCCACGGTTCAAAACGCAGCTCAATATCGGAGTTGATCAACAGCACCGGCATGTCCTGTTCGGTAGCCCAGCGCAAGAGCGCATGGATCGGTATGTAGTGTGCTCCAAAGGTGTGAATAGAAGTTTCTTCAACCGGAACAAACTCAATGTCGAAAAGTCTCTCCAGTTGGGCAATCTCGGAAGGATGATTAAACGATCGGACTTCCAACCCGGCGCGGCGCCACGACTCGATACACTTCCTCGTATGATCGAGATTCGACTGGCGTGGAGAAAGCGAGGTAAGCGCGAAGATCGATTCCTTCGATTGTCTTGCCCGCACTGCGCCGTTGAACTTGATCAGTGAATCCGCAACCAGCATCACCTGCGTGGGAATCACAAAACGCCGTCCAGCCTCGGCGACCAGCGACCAAACCTCAAACCCCGGACCGGATTCAGTTCTGACTGACGAAATATTTTCTTTGTAGCCGTTTTCATTCAGCCACTCGGTTGCCGCACTGTGCCCATGCCAGTCGTCGCCGGCCAGCACGTACAACTTTCCGGAAGTTAGAAACTCCACTGTCACCGGCGAGGCGTCATTTGCAACCACCTGGGTGAACATTCGTCCCGCCAGCGCATCCGGAATCGACTTGAACGAACGCTGAAGATTGTTGTGCGAAGAAACACCCGTATGAAGTGTCTGAATCGTGTAGCCCATCTTCTCGCTAAACGCGATCGCGGCGCTCGGCACATCCGGTGGTGGACCGAGCAAGCTCGGAAACGGTGTTTCGAGTGTGCTTGCGTCGATCGATTTTGTTCTGCCGTGCAGTCGCTGGCCTTCAGTGTAATTACGTACCTGACTCACGTGGAGGTGGTTCGCGCGCACTGTTCGACTCGGGTTGCTGAGTTCGAGCCCGGCGTGGTCGGCTTCCCACGCGAGCCGGTTGTCGCAACCGAGCAGTCCCATCTGAAAGTCGCTTTTGAATGGAGCGATCGGCGTCTCGAAGATCCACGCGTCCTGACTTGAAGGATGATCGAAGAAATTCGCCGAACCATCAGGCTGCATGTCCCAACGCGAAAGACAAAGAAGCTTGCCCTTGAGGGAGTAGCAAGTCAGGACATGGCCCGTGAGGCGTCCGAGAGTCTCATCAAAGAAAATATCCGCGTTCGCAATTATTACTCTTGTACCGTCCGCTTGCAGGTTCGCGTAGTCAAAAAGATCTTTGAATGTTACCCGCCGTCCATGCTGGACCAACTTGATCTTCGGCAGGCTAAGGACCTCATCTACCTCATGCGGCTGCGAATCTTCATTGAACACGATCACCTGCTCAATAAACTCATTCTCGGCATTGCGGCGCAGACACTCCCGCAACTCCGCGCGACGGCCGGGATTCGGTTCGTTGTACAAGCCGGTGAGTAAGATCATTTTCAGTGGTTAGCGAACAAGCTGCGCCAAAATGCCCAGATGCTCGCGCATCTTCACGCGGCGAATCGTGTCCACAGTTCCTGGCCCTCCAAGCACCAGCGCCGGTTCAAACGCATAGCACTCGTCACGATCCGGTGGCCCAAGGCGTTTACGTGCTTCCTCAAAAAGACTGCGGCGGAGGATCTTTTCCTGTAGTTCGGGATCGCAGAGCAGAGTGAACATGCGTTCGATTTTTGGAGTTACACGGCTGGCGTCGCCGTATTGAATATCGAGACTGTAAACGTGACCATCGTGCCACAAATACAGGTGTGCAAACGCTGTTCTTAAAAACACCGGCGCATTGGCGGTGTCAAAGTCCAACCATTCATCAATCACATCTTCGAACTGATCGGGATTAGCTACCCACAGCAGTCCGTTGGCCCAGGAACACCATCCAGCCTCGCGCCAGTGGACCAACAACTCTGGCGGCAGTTTTCCTTCATACTTGCGAATCGCGTCGTCACCTGGCTTTTCGCAATTTTCGGCCGGTCCGTAAGTGTTTGAGAAATCTTCGAAGTTACTCATGATCAGATAGTCCTTTCCCTTGCTCGTTCAGATCTCCGTAGTGGGGTAATAGTGTGTTGCTCAAAACACTGCCGGGTCCCGGAGGGACCAAATATTTATAGACGCCGCCCGCCCCAGGACGGCGCTCCAGCGGAGCGCGATGTGTCTGTGCAGCAACAACATTCGGCTCCGCCGGAGCCGTAATGAACTTTTAGGGGCTGTGGCTATAAACATTTGGTCCCTCCGGGACCCAAGCAGTGTTTGAGCAACACACTATTCCCCCGCTAGCCAGATCTCGTGTCAGGGTGTGTAGGGGACGGTGTTAAGCTTAACATTGATCCTCAGTGTCGGTTTCGTAGCCGCGGGAATCGCGTTCACTGCCGTCGTCAGGAAACCGACGTTTGTGCGCCATTGCGAACCGATTGACGAATTGATGTAGCGAGAACCGAGTTTCACGATCCAATCTCTGCCTCCGGCAACCAGATCCGGTTCGTGTAGAGCAGCAAGTCGTTCCATCGTGGCGTCGATCTCGGCCTGCGTTTTTCCTTGCTTCTGTAAGTCCTGGCGCATCAAGTCGCGAGCCGCTTCCTGAGCTGCGCCTGTTCCCCTTCCCTGAGCGATGTAAGTCGCGCGGTTCTGTTCCCACTCGGTAACCGGAATCGCGTTGAGTCCGGCCGCTTGACCCTGAAGCTGATCATCGTAAGTGCTCTGCACGTACTTGAGCGTGTTGCAGCGGAAGTCGATCTTTGCTTGAGGCATCGGCGCGAGAGCGCTTGCCGGAACAGCCGGACTAATCGGCGCGACCGTTGAGAGGCCGAGGTTATGCTCGAGCAGCGGATTGATCGACATCCGCACCCACCACGTACCACCTCGCTCGTAAGGCACGATCGAAGTTAGACCGTAGCGAGCCTGGACAATTGATAAAACTGGCTGAAGCAGTGCGCCCGTGATACGGCCCGAGAGTCTGCGAGCAGCGCTGACGGCAGCGCGGGCGGCAAGGCGCAATCGTTCATTCGGATCCTGTGGCACGCCGGCCTGGATAAGAAACTTGCCAAGCTTCTTCGCCATGCCAACGATCCAGTTGATGAGAGCGTCGAGTGCTTTATCAATCGGGGCACGGATCTTCGCGACCACGCCCATGATCTTGCTGGCGATCTTGCCCAGACCGGCGAAGCCCGCGAGGAAGTTGATTGCCAGCGACAACAGACGCGCGAGGATGCTTTCAACTTTACTTGCTGCGGCACCGATGTTGCCGGCCGCGATCGCGACGATCGAATTCACAAAGGCTGTCACGACTTGAACGATCTGCGAGATCTTGTTCACGAAGACCATGATCATGTCGTAGATGGAAATGATCGCAGAGATAAAGCCGGCGCCGGGAATGAACATAGCAACCAGCTTCGGTATGGCCTTCGTGACGACGGCATCGACCACCAGATCGATGATGCCCTGGATGACCATGTCCTTGAGGTTGGTGAGGTGTTCTTTAATCTTGTCCCAAGCCGCTGCCGGACCTTGAGTGACGAGTGTCTTGACAATGTCAAAACCGGCCTCCATCGCGCGCACAACCGTCTCGTTCGTTGCCTTAACGAGTTTCTGACGAACGTTGGCCCAGGTGAGGCCGAGGATGGAAAAGATAAACTTGACGACTTCGCCTAACGCGAAACTCGAGGGGATGTAAATGCCGGGCAGCGATCCGGTGAGCCAGTCAAGCAGACCGGCTTTCAAGTGCGTCACAAAGTTGCCGGCAAAGTTCTGGAAACCAAGCTTCGCGGCGCGTCCCAAATTTCCAACAAAAGGCAGCGGATTCTGAAGGATGCTCTTGAGCGCTGCACCCGTCTTCTGAACATAACCCCAGGCGCCCGGACTGACGACGTCGAAGACAATCTCCAACAGCTTGAACATCGCGTCGACGCCCCAACTGATGAAATTGCTCATGAAGCCGCCAAAAACTGCCGCGAGTTTCGCGAAAGCTCTGGGAACAAGGATGATGTCTTCAATCGTGAGGGCCTTAAACGCGGCCAGAAACAGGTCCGGAATCTGACTGACGAAACCGACGAGCGCCGAGATCGTGCTCTGGAACCATGCCCACGCACGCGGAATCGCTTTGGCTTGTTGCATCTTCTGCCAAACATCACCGAGACCGATCATGTTGAGCAGTGGTCCAAGTAATGTTTCGGCGCTGGGCGAGACCGGTTCGTTTGTGATCGGATCGTAGCCCAGCACGCCTTTCAACAAGTTGTAGCCTTCGGTACCCTCGGCGAGCTTCGCGATTGGCTTGAGGATGGCGTCCTTGATTATCTCGATGATGCCGTTAACCAGGCCGGCGGCAAACGAGATGATGCGATCGATCGGTTCAGTGAAGATTCGTTTCGCGCGTTCCCAGGTTGAACCGGGGTTGAGCAGATCGCCGGGAAGACTGAGCTGATCAATAAAGTCTGACACTGCGGAGGAGATCGACGACGCGGCCAGTCCGAGACTGTCGATCTGTGCTTCGACAAATGCGCCGGCCTTCTCGAATACGCCGTGATTGTCGAGCGCCTCGGTAATCAAACTGCCGCCAGGCAGAAACTCGACCAGCGCGCGCAGGATGTTCGCAGCACTACGATCGACCGAACTCCCGTTGATCGGGTTGACGCCGAGAATGATCGTAAACATACGGAACCCGGGAATGGCGTTCGCCTTGCCCGCAAGCCAGTCGAGCGGATCCGGAATGCTGATGTCGAGGTCGATGTCGAGGAACCCTTGTGGACGTTGACTCGTCCGCTTTTGCACTTTGAATGAATCGCCGCGCATCACGGCCGCTGATGCTTGTTCGGCTTCAGCTTCGAATGCGTCGCTGTGATTCGTCGTGAAGTGCTGGAGCACGGCGCCGCTGCTTTGTTGCACGACGTGCGCTACTTCGTGCGACATCAAGCGCAAGTCATTCGGCGATTCACCCGGCCCGAGAAAGATGTTGCTGCCGTAAACAAACGCGCGCGTCTTGAGACTCCTGGCCATGCGATTGGAGCGCGCGTCGGTGTGAACGCGAATCGGTGTGAGATCGATCGAGAAACTGCGCGAGAGCGGATTTCTGACGGCTACCGGAAGTGGAGCGCCCGTGCTGGTGATGGTCGTGGAGTCTAGCTTCCGAAGCAGATGATTGTTGACGGACTTGCTCGGTGATCGATGCAGCGTGATTACCGGCGGCGCAACGTTTGACGACGCGGGCAGTTGTGCCACCTGAATGATGGCGCCGGACGATGTGTTCTTAGAAACAGTGAGGTTGTGTTTCGCGTTGATGACCGCGCTCTCGACGTTGGTCGCAAGCTGTTCGGGAAGTTGATTCGTCTCCGCAAACTGGTTCTGCTGCGAACCTGTCTCGCCACTCGGTCGCCGAAAACGTGTTTCAGGAAGCGAGAATCGCTGATTCGGGCTGGTCCGCGGAGTTTTGCCCAAACGCTTGACCGCCGCGCCGCGCGCTTTTGTTTCGGTGAAAGCACGCGCCGGCGGCAGCTCGCGAGCTGGAGCTGCGGGCTTTGGTTTCGGAGCGGCGGTGCGTGCAGTTGCTGACATCGTGTTTTAAAGAATTTCTCGCGCAAAGGCGCAAAGGCGTAAAGTTCAGACCTGCGGCAGCCCGGAGGGTCCGGACTTTGAGTCTTTGCGCCTTTGCGTGAGAAACCTCTTCAGCATCACAACTTGATATGCGCTTTGACCAGTTCGAAATTGCTCTTGTAACCGGCGACCCGTTTCGCGCCGTAATCATTTAGTTTCGAATCGATGAAGTCCTTGATGTTCTCGACGTCGCCATTCAAATCGACACCCGCCAGAGTCAGGTCTTTGACCAAACGTGCGGAAAGCTGAGTTGCTTTAGCCATCGCGGCAACGTCCTCTTTTCTTGTGACGCCGGCGTCTATAAACGTCTGAAGACCAACTGCCGTGGCAGCCGCACCCTGGCCGGGAGTTGGAAATGCTATCGACGGAAATGGTTTTACAATTTTCATCGCCGAAGGATCTTTGTAACGAATGTTCTGCTTGTCCTCGGCCATTGCGCCGGCTTCAAGGTTGAGCTTGCTGATAAACAGCGCCTTTGTATCGTTTGTATGCCCCCTTTCAACCGTGAACCGCATCATAACCACCTTGCCCGGATTGTAGAGTTCTCTTATGACTTCGCCATCGAACTCTGATTCCATCCGACGATTGATCGTCGTGGGTATGGGGACGAGATTCGAATTCTCAGCCTGACCGCCAAAGTCTTTGTTCAAGAGATGGCCTCTCTTCCAGAAGTTGGCGCTGATGCCCATCTTGTCCAGCTCATCAAAGGCACCGTGCAAAAACTCTTTGCCGCTTGTCGGTGTGCCCGGCCTGCGGTTGTCGCCACTCTTGTAAAGAAAGCGCACGATCATCGTTCCCTGAGCCTTAGCGCCACTGAAACCGGGATTTACCACGAGGCGAGGAACTGGAACGTCACCTTTGAATCCGAGGATCACCGCATTGGTCGCAATATCCGTGAGGAGGCCTTTGATCTTCTTATCCATATCCTCCTGGCTGAGTGTTTGCGGTCCTTTTGGATGAGTGATATCACCGAGCTGGCGAATGTAATCTTTTATGTTGTCGTAGGCTGCCTTCTTCGGCCCGGTATACTTTCCCTGCTTTTCCAGTGCCGCTTTTCTGTTATTGGCCCAGGTGCCGAGGTTCTCGGGATCGCTAGCGATCATGAGCGCGGCTTTCTGACCTTCACCACGGAACGAAAGTTCATGCGATTCACCTTCCGGTGTTTTGAAGGCTTTTTTCGCTCGCCACCACTGAAGCAACGCCACCGCTTTGGCTTTAACGGCTCCCACGCCCGCTTTAGCCACTCCGGCTACCTTGCTGAAAAGTGGTTTCGCCTTGGCTGCGATCCACTTCGCCACCTTTTCCAGGACTCCGTCAACTTTGGCCCTGATTTTCTGAATGGCGTCCCGGATCTTCGCAGTGACGCCGCCGAGACGGAGCAACGCGGCCAGGAAGCTGATCACCAGCGACAGGCCGCGCGCCAAACCTTTTTCCATCGCGTCAGCAGCAGCGCTGATGTTGCCCGCAGCAATCTCTGAAATTGAACCCAGAAAGTTGCTGATCATGCTCATGATCTGTTTCGCCTTCTGGATGAAGAAAACGATGATGTCGTAGATGCCGATGATCGCCTTGATTATTCCCGCGCCAGGAATCAACAGCGCACCGATCCAAATAATGGCCTGCTCGACGATCTTCTGCTTGATGAAGTCTTTCACCGCTTCGATGAACGAATCGCGCATCTCGGCGGCCATCTCCTTGAGCTGGTCCCACGCAGCCATCGGGCCTTCAGTAATCAGTGTTTTGAGGAGCGTGAAAGTCTTCTCCAGACCAGAAACGACGGGTTCACCCAGCGCCGCGACCAGGTGACGTCGGATGTTCGCGTAAGAGATACCGATCATCTGTAGGGCGATACTGATGATGCCTTTGAAGTCCCACGTTTGCGGCAACGTCAGCCCCTCGAGCGATCCGGTTAGCCACTCAAAAAGCGCATCCTTGAGGTGTTTGAGAAAGTTCTTGCCGAAGTTTTTGAAGCCCGTGATGGCGGCGTTCATCAGGTTCTTAACGAACTGGATCGGCTTCGTGAAGATCGCTTTGAGCACCGCGGCGCCTTTGTTGATGATGCCTTCGATCTCAGACAGCGAGAAACCAAACTTCTCGAGCGCCCAGGTAAAGAACTTCTTCGCCGCCAACAACAGCAACTTGCCGAGTTTCGCTAACGCGCCAGCCATCTCCTCTTTCATTTTTTCGATCTTCTCGTCGATGGCTTTGATCGCCGCGGTCTGCTTGTCTTTGAGTTTCTCCTGTAGCTCCTCCTCCTTCTTCGCAATCATCGAATCCATCTGATCCAACTTCGAACTCATTTCGTCGGCGGCTTTCTTGCCGATGTCTTTGAGCGCCGGACCGAGCCCGTCTACATACTCCTTGATCTCTTTACGTGCTTTTTGCAGTTCGTCTTTGCACTCGTCGATCACCTTCTTGTTGTCGGCGGAAATGTCTTCGACGAGCTTGTTGATGGTGCTGACAAACTTCTCGCGGTTCCGATCAAAGATTGCTTTCACGCCCGGTAGCTCATCCATGCCGAGCAACCAGTCTTTGGCTTTCCTGGCCCAACCAAACACACCGGAGTAGCGATCGTCTTTGAACGCTTCGAGTTCGCGTTTGACGTCGTCTTCGAATTGCTTCGTCGCCGCAGCGTTGCCGTCGTCGAAGCGCTTCATCGCCTTCGTTTCGAGATCGGCGAGTTTTGTTTTTACTTTCTCCTGCGCGGCGGTGTAGATGCCGTTGATCTTGGTAGCGACTTCTTCGCGTTTCTTCTCGAGGTCGCTTTTAGCACTCTTTTGCTTCTGTCCGGTGGTGCCGAGAGTGGCCGTGCGCTTGGCGTTCAGGTCCGCGCGTCCTTTTGTCTCCTGCTGTTTTAGGTCTTTCTCGACTTTTTCATCCTGTTGCTGCGCAAACTTCCGCACTGCGATCGGTTCCGTCTTCGCCGTCGCTTCCATTCCCTTCTTTTCTTTATTCGCAACGGCGAGATCACCGCTGTCCACCATGTCGAGCTGCTCTTGCGTGACGCCTTCTTCTTTCAACTTGGCGTCAGCTTCTTTAGTGAAGTTGGAAACGTCGGTGTGCTCTTTCTGCAACGGTGCGATGCCGTCTTTGCCTAGAGCCAGGGCGCCCGTTGGAGGAGCGGGTTCAGGTGGTGGGAGTTGTTCCGGTTCATGCTCGCGCGGTGCGGCCGGCGGCGTGTTGCGCATGTCCTGAAACGTGAACACTACGGCGCTCTTGTCTGTCTGAACCACCTTCAACACTTCGGCGCCGGTGTGTTGAGCTTTCTTGTCGCGCTTGAAGTTATCGACGTCCTCGATCGTTTGCGGAACGTTCTCGCGCAGCTGCTGCTGGAGCGTTTGCTTGCCTTTGCCTGGATCGACTTTCGGCTGCGGTCGATCGCTGACGACGCTGACCTGTCCGGTATTGCCCTTCGACTGACCTTCGCTGTCGGGAATCAAAACTGCTTTTTCAGATTGCGCGCGCTTTTCGTCGCCGTCGTCGTGGGTCTGCTGGTTCTTTCGGAGTTGCTGTAACTTTGCAAGACCCTTTCCGACCACAGGCAGAGCTTTGTTGGCGAGATACTTGGCGACCTTGCTCGTTCCGACGGCTTTCAGCATCGACGCTCCCGCCTTGCCCGGACGCGCGCCGCCCTTGCGCCCTTTGCCGATCTTCTTTTTCTCGTGAGGCTTGAGTTGCGTCTTTCGATCTTCTTTTTTGTCGAGCTTCTTGACGTCGGGCACCGGTTTGGGCGAAGGTCCTTTGCCGATCTTCTTCATTGCAGCCTGTGCTTCGGCTTCGAGTTTGGCGGCTTGCTCGGCGGTCATGTCGGGCGGCAGCTCGATGATTCTGCCGTCCATCATCTGGTACATGTTCTTGCCCAGAACCTTGATAGGACCACCACGCAGGCGCACTGCTGGAGGAGCAGATGCAGCAGCGGGCGCGGGACGAGAGGCCGCGGCCTTCGACGCCGGTGGAGGCCCCGGTGCTGGTGATTTCGGTTTGGTTGTGCGGATGTTCGCCGAAATAAGAATTCCGCCCTTTCTTCTAGCCGTCTACGTCCGGCGCAGCGGACAAACGCCACCGGCCTTGCGATACTCGCGATCGATCGCCGCGCCGATCATTGCCGAAGTGACGATGCCGCCGTCCTCGAGTGCGAGTAGCGATGCGTGTAGTGCGGCGTTCTTGATCTGGCCACCGGAAAGCACGCAACGTCCGGCGACTTCCTCGAGCAACGAAAAATCGACCGCATGAGTCGGGGGCAAATGAAGCTGCCAGATAGCCCAGCGTTCCGGAGGCGTCGGCGGTGAGAACGAGATCACCACGTCCATCCGGCGCTGGAACGCACTGTCGATGCGGTCGCCGGCATTCGTCGTGACCAGGATGATGCCCTCAAAAGTCTCGAGGCGTTGCAGGAGGAAGTTTGTTTCGAGGTTCGCGTAGCGATCGTTCGAGCTTTGCACGCCGGTTCGTTGGGTGAGCAACGAATCGCCTTCGTCGAGCAGGAGAATCACGTCGAGCTCCTCGGCCCGCGAGAAGATCAGGTTCAAGTTCTTTTCCGTTTCGCCGATGTACTTGTTAACAACGCTGGAAAGATCGAGCCGGTAAACATCCATCTGAAGAGCGGCGGCGAGCAGGCGCGCGGCAAGTGTCTTTCCGGTCCCGCTTGGGCCACTGAATAATGCGCGCACACCCGCGCTCGTCTTCGCTCCCATTTGCGACTGCAAGCGTTCGCGATGGCGGCAGCGGCTGACCAGGTTCTCCAACTCCTGCCGCGTGTCGCCGCGGACGGCGAGTTGATTCCAATCACCTGAAACAGAAAGACGGACGGCGAGTGCATCGAGCGCTTGCCGGTTGAGGGAGCGACTCGCGCGTTGTGCGTCGGCTAGTGAGACGTGAGTGCGTTTCGCGAGCGCGGAGTACGACTCGGCGAGGCGAGCGACGCGATGAATATTTCCCGACGTCAGCCGGAAGCGTTCAGTGATGCCATCGAGATCGCCGAGTTTGCTTTCGCTGCACGCACCCTGCCAGTGACGACGGCGCAAGTCGACGTCGGGCATGTCGAGATCGATCGTGAGTGGACGTTCGGCGCCCGTGCCGGTAACGCCGCCTTGCTTGCTAAGCACGATTCCGAACGGCGCATCGCACGCTGAAAGACGCGGCACCTCGATTGTTTCGCGAGGCTCGAGATCGAGAACGACGACGGGCAGCGCATTGAGAGCCGTGGCGAGTGGTCCCGCAACGCGCAGACGTTCGTCGTGCGAACCAACCAGGCCCGTAATCTCCAGCAGACCCAAACCGAGTTCACGTGCGAGAGCGCCGAAGATCGTGCGACGTCCGTTGCGATTCGCGCCGCGGATGATCAGTGTCTGCGCTTCGCGCGACACGAACAGACCGGGAACCGATCGCAGCCGGTCGTGGACGTCCTCGCGCAATATGAGACCGTTGAGCGTGAGTAGTTGATCGGGAGTGCTATAACGCAAGCCCGGACCGGGCATGGCGTTTTGCTCGCCGCGCAACGCGTCCCACAACGCACTCGGCACTTCCAACGCCCATTCGAGACGAGGCGAGTCGGGATTGACTGCGCGCACGAGTCCGAGTTCGCGCATCTGGCGCAAGTTTGTGCGCGCGTCGTGCCAGTGCACGTCGTCGCGGCCCCAGGAGTTGAGCAAACTCGGCGTCGCACGATGCTGGCCCGGCGAGTTCTGCATCGTTTCAAAGATCACGCCAAAGCGCAGATCTTCCTCGATGAGACCGATCGTCGTGAGCAGGATGAGCGCGGAGTGGTCCAGGCCGGCAGCCTGGCGCAATGCGCGGAACGGCAGATGGCGTTCTGTCTTCTCTTCCCACGTCTGCAGCGATTCACTCCACCACGCGACGGCTTCGGTGGAGTGCACTCCGGCGAGACCGCCATCGGCGAGCTCGTTGTTGTATCCGACGAGAAATGGAAACTCTTTGAAGGCGGCTTCGCTGGAGCCGTAAACCTGGACCACGTGGTGGTACAAACTGAGCACGGCTCCATAGAAGTAGAGTTTGAAGTGCTCGGCGGGCGTAGGTTGCAGACCGTCAAAAAGATTTTTTCGCATGGCTCTACTCAAAGTGAAAAGCAATGAAGCGCCCTGCGGCCGGCACCCAACCCGGATCGCGGTCGAGGCCGGAGAGGCGTATCTCGATTGGTAGTTCAGATAGGGAGAAGAAGACGTCGATGTGCGTCGCGGTTAGGGTCACGCGGGCGCGGTGGCGGCACAGGACGGTTGCGAAGTCGGGTGTGTTCAACGCGCGCCGCAATCGTGCGCGGAGAAAAGGCAAGAGATGTGAAAGCCAGATAAGAGTTTTCTCGCGCAAAGGCGCAAAGACGCAAAGTTCTGACCTGCGGCTGCCGGAGGTCTTCCTTTGCGTCTTTGCACCTTTGCGCGAGAAATCTTTATACCCTGCGAGATTCGCAAGTAACGACCAGATCGGATCCTCCTCGTTCTGATGCTCGTTCAACTCATTTCCAACGAGCGCGACGAAGTCCCAGATATTGAGGTCAGTGAACGTCTCAACGGGATTCGTGAAGTCAGAATAAATCTCCAGGAAGATCGCGAGATTGATCAGATAAAAGAACCCACCGAGTTCCGTTTCGATCGTCAGAGACTCTTCCAACTCCTCGACGAAGTCCTCCACGATCACCTCAGTCGATCGCGGCGTCTCAAGAACTAAAGCCTCGCCGCTAACGCGCGCCTCAACCGGTGAGTCAACCACGCGAGCCCTCGGCTGCGCTCCCGGCCTGGGCGCTTCGGTTCTCGCGGAAACCTCTCGCGCAACCTCCATCTCCACAACCTCAATCCGTTCCTGATCCGTCTCATCCGTGTTGACTCTCTCTTCCGCAACAACCTCGATCGGAAGTAGCTGCTCTTCCGATTCCTCAACGACCTCAACCGCACGCGGAACTTCCTCATCAACAACGGCGCTAAAGGTTGGCGACACCACCGTCTGCCACCGCTCAACCTCACGCGCAAAACTCCGCGCACGCACCTGCGCCGGCGCGCGCCTGATCATCAACGCCACCCCGAGAAACAGTTGGTGCACAGGCCGGAGCCTCGGCGTGTCCGCCTCCGGAACAACAAACCGCCACGGCGCAACACTCCGAACCTGAGCTTCTTTGACCAAAACCGACTCCGACGCAACAGAGAAGTCGTCACGCGTCTCAACCAATTCCTGTTCGAACGACTCAACCACCCGCCTGATCGCCGGTAACGCAAACCGATCCGCGATCCGCACCACCAACTCGCGCGTCTCGCTATCACTCAACGACGCCACAAACTCCACCAGCACACGCTTCTTCGCGAGTTGCTGCAACGCAGCCGGCACATACTCAATCTTCTCCTTCCAAAACTGCTTGATCACCCGCTCGATATCGCCGCGCTTCAGAAACGTGTGCCACCACCACCGCGCACCGACGAACCCGTTGCACCAATCAGCAGTCAAACACGCCAGCAGCTCCGAGTAGTCAAGAAACACCACCGACTCCGCACTACTCGAAACCGGCCCAAGCGCAGGACGAACCGCACTCGTCGCCAGTTGCGCAAATCTTGAGTGGAAACTGCGACGCCACGTCTGCGTCGCGCGAGAATCGATCGCTTCTAACTCCAGCAACCCCGGCGACGGATCGTCGAGCTTGCGAATGAAGAGACTGGCTGACTCAGGTAGTAACGGATACAGACGTACTTCACTAATCAGGTTCTGCACACGTGGACGCACGGCGAGCGGGTCAAGTTCGCTTCCCTTGACCCGCAGCCGCATGATGGTGAAGTCGTCCCTCGTGCCAGGTGTTGACATACCGGAATCGATCTGGGGTGGCCACGGAGGGCCACCCCTACAAATACGCGACGACACACGCATGGAGTTGTAGGGGTGGCCCTCTGTGGCCACCCCACGCTTGGGCCACCCGCGCTTGAGCTACTTCCATCCAAGCAGGCGCAGAATGATTCGGCCGCAACCATCAGGCTTTAGCTGACCTTTACCGTCCTCAGGCAGAGGCCGCTCTTCCGGTGACTCGCGCGCTTGAATCGCCGTCTCGACGTGAACCGATCCTTTGTTTGGAACGCGCACAACGTAGAGGTTCTCCGCCAGCTTCTCTGCGCCATAGAGTCGAGTTTCCCAACCGTGCAACTCACCCTCGTGGGTCACGAAATAGCCAAACGCAGTTTGCGGTTGCAGAATCGGAACCTTGCGGCCGCTATCCAGCTCCAATGTCCTTCCGGTGTCCATGTAACCGTGGACCGTATAAGTCGGGACTCTCGCTGCGATGTCTTCAACGTCGTCCGATAGCGGCTTTCCAGGAGCCGCAACGAGCCGGAAATTATCCCGCCCGATACCCGGAACCGGCTGGGTTCCCGGATCCGGCTTCGGCACGATCGACGGCATGTTGAACTTCTGCACGTACAGAAACACGTCGCGTGGTACCGAACTGATCGGCGGAGCTCCGGCGACGCTGATCTCCGCGAACCGCCTGAAGGTCGAAGCGTTAGCGATATTCATGTTCGAATACACACTGCTCGTGGTGATGACCACGGCAGGATTTGTGCTCGAGAGTTCGACCAACATGCACTGGTGCGGATTCTGTGAACCGGCAGGAAACGGCAGCGACGCCGCCCACGCATTTAAGTACCGGTTAATGTTGCGAACCAGGACGGTGACGAAGTCGGTCGGTCCAGTCGGTTCGGCTGCGGTGGGCCATGCGAAACGACATTCGCCGGTTGCATCGAGGAATTGCGTGTCAGTGCCACCGGGAACGGGTCTCCACGAAGCAAGCGTCGGAGTTGAATACTGCGAACCCCAGTTCGCCAGGCTGAAAGTCGCGCGCACCGATTCTCTTTGCGCCTGATTAAAGGTGCCTGGGAAAGTCGGTATCGCAAAGAACTGGTTCTGATGTTCGACGTTCATTACATCAGGAGTGTGCGTTTCATTGTAAGGCGCGCTGAGTGGAGGGTATGGCTTACCGAGATCCAACTTGATCGTGTAATTGTTGGGTCGCGGTGCTCCTCCGGGAACTGCGCGTGTGCCGACGCTGCCCCAGGTAAGTTTCACCTCCTCGGTGCAGCTTGCTCCCGAAGTGCTCATTTCTATCATCTGGCTCTCTAGGATCCCCGGCGGAATCACTTCCAGCACGCCGCCTGTTTGTGGCGCCGTGCTGGGAAACTGTTGCGGCACGGCCATGCCGCCGATCGAACTGTTGATTTCAAACCAGAGTTTGAAATCACCGGCCGCAGGCAGCGTCAACTGGGTTGGCAGGCTGGCGGCGCCCCACGCAACACCTAATGGAATCGCAACCTGGAAACCCCACTTCGTATGAATCAAACGAGTCGGACTAGGGACATCGATCCACATTCGTCCAGTGTCTTCGAGATCAGCGTCCAAACTCTCGCCGGCGCCGGGGGCCGAAATCACACCGCCTGCAACCGTGCAACTGACAACACGATAAATAAAAGCGTTGTCATCCGCTTTTCCAGCAACGGTGCCCACACCACCCTTTAATCTCGCTTGAAAAGCGATGTAGTTCGCGGTGGGAGACCCGATCAATACATTGACTCGATCGATCGCCGGGTCGTTCATTGAGGTGCGTACGACAAATTGCATCAACAGATGGTCCTGACCTGCCAAAGTCCCTCTGAGCACGCGGAACAGCTTGTCGCGATTTGCGCCGTTGCCTTCTGAGAGGCTAAACGCGCCCAGCCAAAGCGGGTTGTCGGGGAAATAACGCAGTAGTGTTGGATCCGGGGCCGCTGACCACCAATCCATATCGCTGGCTGGGATACCCGGTAAGCCTGAGAGTGTGGGAACACAGAATGGCATCTTTAACCTTCCTTTCGTTGTGACTAGCGCAGGATCAGCCGATATGCGATGGAGCGCTTGTTGTTGGTTGCCAAACCCCGGCGCGTCAAAGTGAACCGGACGATCGCCTGGGCTGGCGTAGCGGGTGCAGTGATGTCAAAGAAAAGCGCCACTGTGCCACCAGGGCCGGGCACTGTCTGCAAGGCCAACGTGATGTCGTTTATCTTGGTGGACCAGCCGTTTGCCGGCGCCACGATTACCGCCGTAAGGTCATACTGGTTCGTTGCTCCCTGCGCGATGTTTCCGAATGTGGCCCGCGTCTCTATGGAACTTGTCTGACTCGCAAAGACACTGATAGTGCCGTCCACCCCAGCAACACCACCGGTTGCTGTCGAGAAGACCGACTTAGAGTCAGCGGGAGCAAGGAACTCGAAGTTCGTTATCGTCGAATCAGGTTGCTCGGTGGCCTGGCCCACTGTCTGTAGCGGTAGTGATTCCAACACGTTGGGAACGCCGGGCGCTGTAGCACTGGCACTCAAGTTATACTGAACGCCGTTAGTTCCTGCCGGCACACTCAAACGCAAACTGATCGTCTTCGTCGCGCCTTCGGCCAAAGCGATCTGACCGTCGGCGCGCACCGTTCCATCTGAGTCGAGTACAGCGATCAGCGTTTGCAGAGGAGGAACACCGCCTGGCAAGGGTGTTGTGGCGGCGATCGTCGGGACGATCGTGACGGTTAGATTCTCGCTGGCGCTTGATTTGAGATCAAAATCGTAGAAGAACTGAACGCCGGCGGTTGGCGTCTGTGACGGTCGCGTCGCCTTGAAACTCAAGCCAATGTTGCCGCTGACGACAATCGGCTTAGACCTGATCGTGATGGCACGCGTGGCAACGCCTACCAGATTTCCCACCTTCAAGGTCATCGGCGTGCCCTGTGCGGTTGCACCTGTCACGACGTCGGGAACTCTGACGATGAGCAGTGAGTTGGACGAGCCCGAGAAGAAAGTGACCGCTCTGGTATCGCCAAAAAAGACGCTGTGGCCGCCCAACGTAAAATCGAACCGGGCGCCAAAGATCTGAATCGTATCGCCTGCGGTCACAATCGCGCTGGAGAGCACTTCGTCAATCCGCGGTGGCCCACCGGGACCGCCACTCTCGAGTTCAGCTACACGCACTTCCAGCGCGTTGATAGCCGCCACTAAACTATTCCAGTCGGTGGATCTGATTAGATCGCCAGGGTCAACATTAAGTAGTGGCATTGTTCGTCTCCTCCATCAGGCAAAATTGCTAAAGTCCCATCGATTCACATCAAAGTGTGCATCGCCCAGGTACGCCATGTGTCCAGTGGTAAAGATGAGATACGGTTGTGTTGGGCCTGCGATCGACTCGTTCAAAACTCTTTGCCGGTTCTCACGCACTCGATAGACCCACACGAGTACCCGGTTGTTACTGGCGACTGAAAGATCGACCGGCGGAAAACGAAGCGCTTGTTGGATGAGTGCCTCAACACGGGCGCCTTCGATGTGCAGGTCTTCCGGATGTACCGTCATCTCGTTAAAGAACAGATCCTCGTGAAAGCCTTGCGGGAATTTTTCGTTTGCGAGTGGAATGATTCCCACGGGCGGTAAGTAATGAAAGTGATCGACTGCTTGAACTGTTACGGGATTGGCCACAGTTTTCCGTAAGGTTTCCGAATGCTCGGCAAACTGTAGAAACATCGCTTCACCCTCGCTGCGACGTCGCTGCGAGGTGAACAACGGCCAAAAGCTATCAGCTGATCGTTGGGCCACACTGCGACGCACTGACCACATGTCGATGAATATGATCCCGCCTTCCAGCGTCCAGAACACCACACCGAGCGGGACGTCGCAGTCGCTCAGCCACGTTGGCCGCAGATCGTCGAGTAGTCCGTAGCGCTCCAGTTCCGCACTGAACGGATCGGCTTTGAACGCGTCAGTTTTTTCGACGCCGAAGAACTTGTATGCGAGCAGGTTGCGCAAACGACTCTGATCCTGGATCTCAGGCGGCGTGATGTGTTGATCGAGTTGAATCAAACGAAACTGCACCGCGTTGACCAGCGTGTCGGTATTGCAGGCCGCGGTCGCCGCATCGAGACCGTTTGACATCGCGCGACCTTCGACGCCGTGCGCCGGCGCGATCGTCAACAAGTAAACTCCGGCGCCTGCGATGTAGGTTCCGGTTTGTAGTGGCACACACTCGCCGAAGATCTGCGCGACATTCGATCCGGCACTTGCACGACGGACCAGAGCGACGTCGGTCCTGTCAGTCAACTTCAATGTCTGGCCGACGCGATTAACGGCTAGTCCGGCTTCGACACTAACGACCGGCGATTCCCGGGTCGAAGCGTTCGCGACTGAAACTTCCAATCCGTAGGCGATGCCTTCGCCCACGGCTTGCCCCAACCGGCGATCGGCTTCGCGATGCGCCGATTGTTCGCGGGTCAGATCACGCGCGCTCAGCAAACGGCCGTTGAAGAAATTGATCGAGCGGATGCCGCCCTCCAGAATCGGCTGTTGCAGACTGATCTGTGAATCCATGGTTTATCCTCCGGAAATAGGTCCTATAGGACTTATGGGACCTATGTCAGCGCCATCAAGCTACAGAACCGATAATGTGCCACCCGCTCTGCTTCGCATTCGCGACGAACTGAAAAGCTCTGTTTTGCGCGGTCAGCAACACGGTCGCTTGTCCTTCAACCGTCTCACCAGTAACCGCGCCGATCTGTACTTGTGACCCGGTGGTGGTCCGTTTCACGATCACTACGCGCCCGTCGTTGCTCGCGGCCTCCGGCAAGGCGATCCTGATGCCGCCGTTGGTTGTATTGCAGATGACGCAATCCTCATCAGTGATAGTGGCGTTAACCGGACCTTCGAGATTCACAACCCTTAGACCAGCGCCTGCTGGGGCTTCGAGATTCAGCATGCCTCCGCCGCCGGCAGCAAGCGCGGCACTCACACCGGAAAACAACCACTCCTGTAACATCCGCAAGTGGACCAGGTACGGGCGTTCGTCCTGATTCACCGGAATCGGCAGGTTCGGAATGTCAAAACTGCCCGGCGAGACCGGTAAGATCGGAACGTCCAACTCCGCCAGCAAGACGCAGTCTTCATCGTGTGCGTCATCGCCTTCGAGATGCGTCGCCGCACAACCGTGCCAGCGCGCAATCCACTTCGGGCGCAGCTCCGTGACCCAGACGCGAAACGCTGCGCGCAGGTACTCGGCGATATCAGCAGTGTTGATGTTGAGAAACCCCGGCGGCGAACCAAACATGAAATCGTCAAGCGGTGACGATGGCGGCGACAATGGCGACGCAAGCCACGCCGATGCTGCATCTCGAATTGCTTGTAGAAACTGATCTAGCGGAGTTGAAGGATCGTCGCTCACGTTCACTTGCCTCAACCACGCAACGAAATCGCGCACCGCGTTCTCTTCACGTTGATTCGGTTTCTCGAGACGCAGCTCCAGCGAGAAATCGTCCATCAAGCGCGACGGCGCCGTCAGTTTGTCTTCACTACGACAAGGCTCGCCGGCGATTGGCACGTTGTCAGTCGGACAACTGCGATAACAAAGCACGACGTACAGCAGCAGACTGGAAGCCGGCGGCGATCCGACGACTGGTGAGATCTCGTCTCCATGATCGGCGACCCAGTTTTTCAGATAGGCGCATTGCGCCGCGGGCACGCAGATCATCTGCCCACCAGGACTGAGCGCCACCCCCGGTTCCACCGCCACACGCGGACCTTTCGTGGCGTCCACTTCGATCCTCACGTTCAATCCGCGCACTGTGCCGTACCCAATCAGATCGCGCGCCATCCATCGATCGCGACCGGCCAGGTACGCAAACTCCTGCGTAAAGTCGTCAACGCCAAGAACCATGCCAACGTTGTAGTTGACGTGTTTGGTGGGATCAGCTTCAGCAACTGTCGTGCTGTTTGTGTGCAATGAGAAACAACTCATATTCATATCTCCTTAGCTAGGAGTTCCGCGGAGTGGATCGCGTCCCAAGATCGAGCGGTCACAGGCGTTTTCGGGAACGGGCGGGCCAAGATAGCCTTCCCCGAGAAACCCTTCGCCCACGACCAATTCCGGCAAAAGTTGTGGCGCACGGCTGCCCTGCGCAAGCACGGTGTCAAACTGGAGCCGCGCTTCGCCGATGCGAAACATGGCCCAATAGAACTTCACGTCGAAAACGGTGTGCGCCGGTTTTTCCAAATCGATGATTCGGCGCGAGAGTTCGAGCCTGCGCTGATGTTCTTCAGGATTGAAGACGAGCGACAAGGGCACCGGCAGCAGCACCGTAAAGCGGTGCGCCGCACGCTGCATGCGCATGACAACGCTCTCGAATTGAAACCAGTCAGCGAGCGGAGCGCCGTCGAGCGGCAGTTGATCGGGAAGCGGAACTATCTCGAAGCTGGTCCAGCTCGTTCCGTAAACCTGGTTGAGTGCCTTGATGCGACGGTAACGCCGCGCGAGAAAGTCCTGCCACAAGCGCCGCATCGGGTAAGCCGGCGACGCTGAAGCATCGAGTACAAAGTCGTCCCAATCTTTTTGCGCTTTCGCGACCTGGGAGAAATCGCGCGGCAGAGTGATCGCGTTGAAGGCCGGGTAATTGATTTGATGGGCCAGCTTCAACGGCGGCAGAGTGTTGTAACGGTTCTTGAGAAATGCCTGCCACGCAGTGCGTTCGGTTGCGGCCGACGATGGAACGAAGCCCACTGTGGTTTGAGAAAACTGACTCCACATCGCGCTTTCGGCGGCGCTTGCGGGTGGAACCAACGGGTACTGCGCGAGCGCCGGCGCGCCCGGCAACTGTTTGATTGCTTCCGTGTAACGCTGATTGAGATTTGCGCGGCCCTGTGTCGGCTGCCACGACGAGGTCAGGACTCCGGTGCGTGGGCCAGTGGCTTCGCTCGTGTCGCCAAAGATTACACCGGGCAGAGTTCGGGTTAGGTATCGTTCGACGATACGAATCGGTTCGCGCTGGTTTGCAGTGCAACACGGCGTGAAGATGTTCTCGTCGGCGCATTCGTCCAACGCGAGATGGAGCGCCATCGTCAACCCGCGAATCGTTCCGCGATACTGGAAGAAGTCCATCGCGTGGGCGATGAACATCCGGCGCCGGGCTTCATCCCAACTCGGATCGAGTGCGACACCAAACCAACCGGCAAGCCAGTCGAGCACTTCGGCCGGCGCGCTACGCACATCGAACAGGATCTGCATCGCGGCGATCTTGTCTTCGAGCGTGGTGTACGTTCCCTCGACGTTCGCAAGGAAACGATCGAGGAACGAAGCCGACTGCTGATCTTCACGATAAACACCCGGCAAGTAATTCGTGAGATACGAGAAGCGCGGAAAGTAGGCCCGCAGCGCGCGCAGCCGCGGCGTTGTGCGCTCGTCGCCTTTCAAACGAATCTGAAGTTGCAGGTAACGGCCACGAGCGCGTTGAAATAGAAGTTCCCACGTTCCGGCGCCGGTCTTCAACTTCTTCGCTCCGGCACAGTCGTCTGCTTGTGAAGCGCGGAGAAACGGAAGTTCCGAACCATCGCCACGCAAGTAAGGCGCGGGCTCGCGTTGCCACGGCAGTCGCGTTAAATCGGCTTCTTCATTGGCGGCACGGCTCCAGATCTCAATCGTCGTTTCCGGCGGGATGTGCGCGTCGAGCATGATCCGGTGCCATACACAATCCGGTTCGCCACTGTCGAAATATGGTTTGTTGAGCGCGGTCTTGAGCGGAGTCTCAAAGGTAGCTTCGGGAACGTAACGCGGCCGGCGTTGTTGAATCAGCGGAATCCAGTTCTCGGCAAAATCGTAATACGCGCCGGTGTTCGTTCCGGCGAGCGCTTTTCCACCAAACAACCGCATCGGCAAGTATTCCGCGATCGGCTGCAACTCAACCATGCCGTCGCGCAGGCACAAACGAAACGCATAACTCTGATTTCCATCTGCCGCCACGACGTAAAGACGATCCTTGACCATCTCGCCAAGCTCTTCGTGCTCGGGCACGAAAGCCATGTCGTAAGCGACCAGAGTGAAATCTTCCTGCGCCGGCTCTTCGATCAGTTTCAGAATCACTTCGGTCGAGATCTCATCGTCCAACACCTGGCTGAACCGGTAGCGATAGATCTGAGAGAAACTCTCGGACGGTTCGAAGTCCAGGATCAACACAGTGCCGTCAGGCAAAGCTTCGATCGCGATCGGATCTGTGAGCGCGAGTGGCGATGACAGTAACGAGAAGGTTTTCGGAAAGACGCGTGGCTGTGTACCGTGTACTGCGCTCTCGTCCAGCGGCTGGAAATCATCGACGCGCGTCTCTTCGATCACCGTTTCGCCTTCGTCGCCAGCGATGACGTTGAAGTGACGATCGAGCGCCCAGTAGCAATGATTGACGCGATCGAGAATGAAGACGCCGCCACCAGGACGAGGCGCCATGTCGAACGGAGCAAACTCGATTCCGGTGGGCCAAAGTATCTGCCGCGGTTCGCCGCCGGTGTGCAGATCGAAAACCATGAGACCGGCCGGTTCGAGCACTCCGACAACGAGATAGTGATCCTCCGTGATCGCCAGACCGGATAACCTCAACGGCGTGGTTACTTGATCGTCTTCGAGAGGTGCAAAGTCGCCGGACGAAGTTCGCTTCGGACACAGGCATGTCTGTTCGAGCGGCCAGAAGTCAGTAGTCTCGCCTGAACCTCTCGAACGCACCCGAATCTTGCGTGACGTTTCGTCGATCCAGTACCAGTTGCCAAAACGATCGCGACCTGCGCCACGGCGGTTCTCGAGTGTGGGAAAAGTGTCTTTCGGAGCAGCAGTAAACTTGAACAAACGTGGTTCGAGTGTCAGTTCGTTGCGTTCTTCGTTCCAACTCAAACCGCTGCCGGTTTCGGTCGGCAACAATTGCCAAACTTCGGCCAAAGTCTTCTTCCCCGACGCCGTATCGACCAGACACTGCGCCCAGTCGTCGCGTCCGAATAGAAGATGGAATTTGGTTCCGTTTGCATCCATTGCTGCTAACACTCCTCCGGAATCACCGGGACCGGTACGACCTTCGGCGCCGGCGTTCCTGCGACCGGTGCTGCCTGGCCGCGCAATTGATCGAGGTCAAGCGGCTCGCCGATGACGACCGAGATACCCATCACGCGTGGCAGTTCGAGTCCGTTCATCGGGATCTGTTCCGTCGCCGGCTTGATGTCTTCCGCGAGTAAGACGTCGTTGACTAACAACACTCCCGACACGCGGCTCGCGACGGCCAACAACTCTCGCGCGGTTACAGCTTTCGAGAGTGGCCACCCTTTTTGACGTAAAGCGAAGGTTGGCGAGGTTAGCGAAGTAAGGTCGTCGCTCAGCGTGCTCGATCTATTTACCGGCGCGAGAAAATCGAGCAGCGCTCGTTTCACTGCCTCGCGCACTTCCGCAGTCGCCACACCTGCAACGACATTGATGCCGGCAGAGATCCAGATCGGTTTGTAGATCGGACCACGAAGGTAGAGTTCGGTGGTAACCAAACGACGTGGATCGAGATAACGACAGATCGTGTTGAGGAAGATCGCATCCGCAACCGGCGCGTCGGGTTGTTTCGGATCGTCACGCGGGATCAACATCAACGTCACCGCGCCGGGCGCGTCGCCCGCCTCGTTCGGAGTCAGTTCCGGATTGAATGCCGGAAGCACGTCTACGCGTCCGATATCCACGCCGGGCGTGCGCATCGTGATCGTTTCGAAATCGGCGGCGCTGACGAGCCGATCGCGATGTTGCAGGTAACGCGAGATCTGCTTCTCGCCTTCGGCGACCGTCTCAGCTTCTGTGCCGCCCCACGTGCGGACGGGATTCGCCACCTTGATGCCGGCGGGCAAAGCCGGACTGCTGTTGATCGATCCGGCCGCAACGTTTCCCGCGGAGCCGACGCCGTAATCGTAACTGGCGCGCAGCTTCGCGCCCGCCGGCGGACGCTTGCCGCGCAAGCCGTCGCCGAATTTGATCTGACCCGATTCCGGATCGACTGCATAAACTTCCGCAGGTCGTGTGTTGACCCGCGCGGCGCCTGGCGGCTGCCTCAGATCAGGCACTTGTACTTCCGGTCCGGCAGTCAACAGATCGTCAATCTCCTGCCACTCGAGCGTCTCTCCCGCAGGCGGACTCACAACCAAGCGCACTGACTTCGGAACCACTGGCCGGCGCGACAACACGACCGTTTGATCCGGCGCGCCAGTGCCGTCAGGTAACAACTCGCTCGTAACGTGCGCTCGCTGCGCGATCGAAACCGTGTTGATGCCAAGCCACAACAATCGCGCACCGACACCGGGCGACGCTTGTATTCGCAACCACGTGATCACGCGATCGCTCAAACGACTGTCCTCGAGCGACGGCGGAAAATCACCGACGCCTTGTTCGAGCGGATCGAGGTTGGACCACAGCCGCAGCTCGGGCGCGGACGGCAGCGTGATCTCAACGACGCCCGGCGTGTCCAACACGTTACCGCGCGGACTCGCAATCAACGCCTTGTACTGCGGCAGGCGCTGATTCGGATCCGCCGGCAACAAACCATCGCTGCGAACGTTCGGAATCAGATACTGAAGCAGCGGTTCACCTTCGGGATTCGCCGTACCGCCGGGTGAGAGTTGTCGCGTGGCCTGGTCGATGGCGGGAACAACACCCAGACTGATCGTCTTTCCGGCGATCGCTTCGCGAACCAGTTCGCGCAACTCTTCGCGGGCCTTTTCGGTGTTCTCGGCCGGCTTGTCATTCGCGCGCACCATCAACGCGATCCACGCCGATCGATCCGTGGCGTCCTGGCCGATCGCGACTTCATTCCCTTCGCGCCCGTCGATCGGAACGCTTTGGTAAAGCTGAATGTCGGCGTCGTTCGGAGGAGTTCCTTTGTAAGAGGCGTAAAGCAGTTTGTAATAGTCAGTGATCTGCGTTTCGGCGACTATCTTCTGCTTGTAGTAAACCTGCGCTTCGATCGGGAGCACGTCGAGTCCGTGATCCGTGCGGAAAGGCACCTGGCCGGCACGCACTTCCAGACCGCTGTTGAGTGTGATGGTTTGCAGTGGTCCACGATCGTTGATGAAACTCACGAGTCCCATCGCAGACGAAGCGGGTTGGAGCGGAATGCCGAGTAACTGCAAAAACTTTCGGCGGTTGCGTTCCGGAATCTGATTGGAGCGGTAGAGCAGGTTCTCAGTCAGGAACGCGAAGAGTTCGAGCAGCGTCACGCCCGGATCGCTCTTGTTGAAGTTGGTCCATTCAGGATTGTGAACGGGAATGCGTGCGAGCGCTTCGTTCAGCAGGTCCTGGTACCGGCGATCATCGATTGATGGAATTTGTAATGGCATTACGTAATTCCCCGGGTGTTAACTTCCCAAAGTCACTCCTAAGCTGACGCGTTCGATCGCCTGAGTGGCGACGAGTTTGTAAGTAATCGTTGCAACGGCTGCCTGTGGATCGACTGGATCCGGATCGACGCTGACCGATTCGACGCGGATGCGCGGCTCCCATTGGGCGAGTTCTTTCGTGATGCGATCCTGAATTGAGCGGCGCGTGCTGACGGTGTTTGCTTCGAACAGGAAACGACCGAGACTACCGCCGAACTTCGGCGTGCGCAGGCGTTCGGGTTGTTCGGTCATCAGGATCACGCGAATCGATTCACGCACGTTCGTCTCCCCTTCCGACCACGTAATGCGCCCATCCGGTCCCACGCGTGGAGGGAAACTGATTCCACGGCCAAAGATGTTTCCAGCGTTCATCGGTTTCTCCGAAAAGAGCCCTCGCGCAAAGGCGCAAAGCCGCAAAGTTCGGACCTTCGGCAGCCGGAGGTCTGAACTTTGCGTCTTTGCGCCTTTGCGCGAGAAATTCTTTTCATGTCTTTCACGCCTTCGCCTTCAACTTGGGTAACGGAAAACAGAAAATGAAAAACGGCAGCCAGCGGAAGATGATGTTCAGCAAGCTGACGATGATCATCAACAACAACAACGCACAGATCGTGATGATCGGAATCGATAACGAGCAGATCATCCCGATCTCCAACCCCGAATCGCTTTTACATGGCCCACCATCCGGTACAGACAAATCCTTGTGGAACGGCCACGGCAACACCGACAGCACCAGGTCTCCGAGCGTGAGTCCTTTAAGTCGATCGATCTGACCGCACAACATGTCGGAGATCATGAAGGCCGTGTTCTTGTCGAACTTGCGCAAACCAGCCGGTGACGTATCAAGCGGCAGCGCAATCCGGATCGGACGCGCCGGCGCATCCGGATCGAAAAATCCTGCCATTTGAAATGCCGCTGTCGGCTCACTCAGCAACGGCGGATCGACCGGTCCACACTCGGGCCGCGAGAACACGCAGCGGATCGCAAACCAGCCCTCACGCATGTCCATCGGTTGCTGCGACACGAGCGGGTTCGCCGGCACTTCATGCGCCGGTTGAGCGGGAAGCGCAGCAGAGATTCGATCGGCGAAAGCGTCGATGCGCTTGCGCTGCTCGTCCAGCTCCGAATCGTCAGGCCCTGCATTGATCGGCAGATTCGGCAGCGGCGACGGCAACTGCGGATCGGCGAGTGGGAACAGAAAGTTGGGCCAGAGTGGATCCTGCGGGGATTTCTTGCGGTCGTATGAAGTCTTAACTGCTTCGAGATTGTTCTCAATAGTCACGCTCGACTTCACGGCCAGCAACGCATCCCTGAGTGAGTTCTTAATCTGGTTCGGTGCATAAGCAGTAGCTCCCTTCAGGAAGTCAGTCTGCTGCCCCGGCGTGAGATTGAAAACCGTGTTCGAGATCGCATTGACGAGAGATGTTTCAGCCGGCGTGAAAGCAGGCTCACCCGCAAGCGGCGCTTGCCCTTTCAGGTGACGCCAAACGCGCGGCGTCTGCTTCTCAAGCAGGTTTGCGAAATCGAGCACGATGTACCACGAGCCCGTCTGGATCTCTTCGCGCATGTTCCGGACCGTCGCTGCGAGGTTGTCAGCGCCGAGATCCTCCTCTGGCGGTGGCGGGTCATCCGGATCGTCAGGAAGCTTGGAAACTCTATTGAACTTGCTGCCGGTTGCCGCGTGTTCGAGCAACTTCTTCCACGGCTCAGTCACTTGCGACCAGAACAAGATCATGCGCGGATCCGGAGTCGGCTGCGGCGTCACTACAGGTTCAGGATCTTCCGCTTGTTTTTGAAAACCTGCGGCCATGTAAGCTTCACGTTTGCCGACCGGGACCAAACCCGCCATGAGCCGGCGATTGCGGCCATCGTCTTCGGAGAAGTTCATGGCAAAGAGCGGCAACTGCTCCTCGCCCTCAATCAACACGCCGCCGTTCGCTTGTTTCTGTTTCGGAATTCTCTTCCAGCGATTTCCGGTCGGCGTTGAAACAAACGCGTACTCTTCCCACGTCGCCGGATTGAGCAGTGGCAAAGGGTTGTTGATGTTCAACGCGCCCGGCGGAAACAGACGCCGCAACACATAGGTGACGCTCTCCTGCCGGGCAGGATTGATCGCGCGATCCGGCAGACCTGCCCGACCGCAAACGAGTGACGAGGCAACGAGGTAAAAACGCTGGTGAGCGGGCTGGTAGAGCTTCAGTTTCTTCGTCGTTTCAGTTATCGGAGCGGTGGAAAGAAGCGAAGCGGCACCCTTACTACTGCTGATCGCCGGAGCGACTCCGGTCTTTCTCTCGCCGGTGAGTCGCAGCCGATTCAACTTGCTCAGGAAGAGTGGCACCGGCTTCACCGGCTCCGATGTCGTTGTTGGACCACGCCACGTTTCCGGGATTGCAACCAGCTCTGGAAGTCGCGCCGGATCTGTTGCCAACAACTTGATGAAGTCTTCCATGAACGTGTCGGCGGCAAAACGAAGGAGCACTGGCTTCCGCAGAACGTTGCGGCGCAGACCGATGTCGCCTGTTCCAGCCGCAAGCGGCCAGAGTGGCGACGGAGCTGCCCATTGCACTTGTTCTTTAGCCATCTCGCCCTCTATCCACAGATTACGCAGATTGATTTATGAGAATCTGCGTAATCTGTGGACACTAATCTCATCTTCACCAGATGTTTCCTGCGCCCGGCGTGTAGGACGCACTCACCACGGAGGTGCTAATCAACGTGTCACACTGAATCACGCCACTAAACTTCGACATCGCCGCGTCAACCGTCACCATGCCTGCCGACACTGCGACTTGCGGAGCATTAATCGTGACCTTCGCGGCCGCGGTGATCGTGATGCCGCTCGTTTCGAGCTTGATCGAGTTGCCGTTGCTGTCGGTGATCTCGACCGCCCCTGGCCCATCCTTCAACTTCAACGACTGTCCACCGGGAGTTTCCAGAATCAACTGTTCGCGCCCGTCAGTGTCGTCGAGCGTGATCTTCACTCCGTTGCGTGATCGGATCACTTTCTTGAAATTCTTGCCGGCACCATCCATCGACTCCGGCGGCGTATCGCGCCCGTTCCAAAGACTGCCAATGACGTAAGGCCGCCGCGGATCGCCGCCTTCGAATACAACCAGCACCTCGTCGTCAACGTCCGGAATAAACCAGGTGCCACGATTGTTTCCCGCCATCATCGTGGCCAGCCGAGCCCACGTTTCGTAACGCGCTCCCGCGGTGTCTGCCGACCAAGGCAGAGCGATCTTCACGCGTCCCTGCCCCTCGGGATCCGCGATGTCAGTGACGAGCGCCGGAAACGCGCCGTACCAGCGGCCGCCGAGGCCACTCGGCATACGCACATCGAGGATCATTTCGAGAGGTGGCTTGTCCATTCCTATTTCCCGATACCTACGCGTTCAGATCGAAACTCCGTGCGCAACCCTTTGCTGCCGTCGAAGATGTGTTTGACTTCGACGACGTAATACTTGCCGTTGAAGAGTGGTCCGAGTCCTTGCAGATCGAGTTGCGCGCCTGCGTGTAACGCGGCACTCGTGTCTGCAACACCACGACCGACCACGAAACGCCGCGCACTCATCTTGAAGAAAGCTTCCGCTTCAAACTGTGCTTCCTGATTGTTCAGCGGCACCGTGTGCGCCAGTGCTTCCTTACGCTGGCCCAGTGCCGACTGAAGAATGCTGACGCCGCTCGTGTCGCCATTCAGCTCGCCGCTGATCACGGAATCAGTTGCTTCAAACTGCAACGCGGACTTGCTCGAAACATCCCAGCCATTCACCGCCACACTCGTGCGCTGCATTGCGAGATCCGCCAGCACCGTGAACTCACGCAACTGATTGCCGTAAGTCATCTGCAAACTCGCGCCGCTACGACCGGTGTGCGCCTTCGCATTGAGCGTGTTACCCGTCATCCACACCTCAGCATCGACCGATCGGGCGCGCTCTCGTATGAACGCGAGGTCGCTTTGATTCACCTGCGCGAGCACTTTGTAAGTCGGACCAGGCATGTCGACACTCGGCGTCAGTCCGTGATCGGTGGCGATCTGCTTGATGACGTCGGCGTCACTGACGTCGGTAAATGTTCTCGTCCGGCGTGTCATGCGCAGATCCTGAAAGCGATCCTCAGCGAGCACGCTGATCTCCGGCGACTGTCCTTCCGGAAAGATGGCTTCGAGTCCCATGATCTTGCCCTTGAAGATCGAGTCGGATTGCAGCTTGATCTCAAAGTCTTTGCCGAATTCGAGCGTGCGCCGGTCGAAGTAGAGAAAGTCAGTCTTACTGTTCTTCTCGCCCCAGTTGCCAAACCTCGCTTCGCAGCGATAAAGACCGTTGGTGTTTTCGACGATCGTGAGACCGAGCAGACCGCCGGCGAGCGGTCCATTGTCCTCTCCGCCAACGACGATCGTTGGTCGTGATGATTTGACTCCTGTGGTCTCGGTATCAGGCATAAGTCTTAATAGGCCCAGACGCGTTCACAGCGACTAACCTGTTGCTCAACCATGCGTTGAATTTCCTCAGGCGAAGGCGACGCCGCCTCGCCACCACCTCTTTCCGGCGGTGCTTCCACCTTCTTCTCCGCCGGCGTAACTTCCATTTCATTGATCGTCACAGCCATCTCACGTCCCTCTTTTGTAGGGGTGGCACTCCGTGGCCACCCCATCTTTCTTCCGATGGGGCGGCCACGGAGGGCCGCCCCTACAAATCATTCGCCAATTCCAAAGCCTCCCGAGATTCCGACGCCAAACGACGCACTCACACTCGCGTTCAAATCGATCAACTGCCCGGGTTGCAGCAGCCGAGGATTCTCAATACCGTTCGCGGCTGCGATGCCTTGCCAGTTGTCGCCCTTGCCCTGACTGTCCGCGAGGTTCTGCACTGACTTTCCTTTCGGCGCGGGCGTCAAAGGCCGCGTTCCCGGCGACGGCGTTGCGCCTGGTCCAGCGGTCGGTCGAAACGTGAACTCAGTGATCTTCTGCTGCGTCAGGTTCACGCTCACGGACGCCCGCAACGGCCTTCCATCACTCGAAAAGAACTCCAGCGACTCCTCCATCGATTCCATGATTCCGTCGAACTGAAACGATCCCCAGATGAATCGCACTGCCGGCGGCACAAACTTGTCGCCTTCGGGTTTCGGCGTGATGAAGTACGCGACTTTCGCCGTCAATTTTCTAACGTCCTGCTCTTTCGACTGTCCTGGCGGCATCGGCGCGCTGACATCAAACCAGAGCTGCAAACTCAACTTCGTCGTGCCCGCTCCGACAAACTGACGCGCCGGTGTTCCCTTCTGATCTCCCGCGCCTTGGGGCGTCGCGACCTGGTTCGCGAAACTGACCTTGAGCGTCTCAGGGTTGAACTGCACCTTACATTTCTTGTCGGTATTGATCTCGTTCTTGAACTCGGCATCGAGTTCGCGAAGCTCTGCTTTTTCCAGTTTTTGTGAGTCAGGCATTGCAGCTCTCTCAGCGTTTTGGTTTCTTCAACGTCAACTTCTCGTAAGCGATCTGGAACTCTTCGATCGCAACTGCGCCGTCTTTCGCATTCAACGGCGGCGACTTCAATTTCACCGGCACACAGCGAGACAAGAGAAATCGCGCGCGTTCGGTCTCGCCGTCGGCGGCGAAGATCACGACTTCGGCATCGGCGCGCAGCGACTGATCGGTCAGCATCAAGTTGAACCAATCCCAGAGTTCGAGATTCGCGGTCATCCCGCGCTTCATCGTCACTTGTCCGTAAGTCAGCGGACCGGTGAGACGAATCTGCTTGCCGTTGTTGCCGCCTTCACGAATCGTTTTGACGTCCATCGTCATTTCCAACCCGTCACACTCCGCGAACGAAGCGTCGCAAACCTGTTCGGCAACTCCTTCGACCTTGATCTCCACCGCGAAATTGAAATTGGTGAAGGGATAGTTGACCTGTTCGTCTTTCGGATTCGCCACGCCCTATATCACCTCCGTTGCGATGGTGCGATCGTTGGTTTGGACCAGCCGGATCGTGAGAAACGTCAGGGGCAGCGATGGCGCCACGCGCAACTCGATAATGAAACGTCCCAGATCGACGTTCTGCGGCGTGTTCAAAGAATCATCAGTGACGACCTGGTACGCGGTCGCAGGAGTTGCGCCGGCAAAGGCGCCGCGTTCAAACATGCCGTCGAGCATTTCAGTGAAGCCACGATCGACGCTGCGGCGGAACGCTGCACTGTTGGGTTCGAAGACGTACGTTGCCCCGAGACGCAGAGCCAGGCGTCGCACCAGAATCAGAAGGCGTCGCACGTTGATCGGCCGCAGATCTTCGTCGTCGCTCAACGTGTCGGAGTCGAGGACGATAAAACCGCGTGGCTCCTGCCGCACGAGATTGATCCGTGCATCCTGAATGTCGAGATATCTTTCAAGCAGGATGTTTGGCTGAAGCGCCATCACGCTGCGCAGCGGCCGGTTTGCAGGTGCGATCCACGCGCCGCGAGTCAAGGCGCCCTCGGCGATCGAACCGATCACCGCACCACATGGCGGCATGCGCACCGTCGGGTCTTCCTGATTCTCTCGTCCGATCAGCCACGGGTGATAAAGAGCGCCGTAACTGAAAACGTTTGCTTCACCACGGCTTAACGCCGGCACGTCTTCCGTCGGCGGCGCGAGATCCGCGGGAGTCTTAAGAAGACTGGCGTGTTCGATCGCCTGGTCTTCGCGATAGTGTTCGGGCAAAGACAACACCGTGAAGAGATCTCCGCGCGCAGCACACAGGCGCAGGAGCGAACGTTGTACGGCAAGCAGGACGCCGGCCGAATAGTTGGTCTTGTCGAGCAGCCAGCGTGAGTTTTCTTCAACGCGAACGCCGACGCCGTTTGACCAGTCGCTCGTGTCTGGCCCAACAACGGCGCGCACGCGATAGAAGTAGTCGCCGGTTCTGCGGCCGTAGAGCGTGAAGCTGGTTTCCGGACCGGAATGTACGACTTCCGCAGTCGAGAAATCCGTGTTGCCGGATTCTTCGAGCACGTACTCGGCGGCAATATTCGTTGGTGGCGACGATTCCCACTGGAGCGTGAAGTTGCCATCCCGGCTGACGTTCGTAAGCGCAAACAGTTGCGGAGGCTGGATGATCGCGATGCCGCAGTTGAGAAAATTACCCCACTCGGGTTCGTGCACCGGTTTGATCGGCGATGGCGCCGGTTCCTGTGGCTCGCAATCGCTGAGCGGAGGCTTCGCTTCTGGCGCTGGGTTGCAGTCGAGAAAATGCCACCATTCAGGACGCAGTGGCGGCAGCGACGGCGGCGGATCACTCAACGGTTCGCGTCCGTGTTCGAACCAACCATAGTGGACCGCATCCGGCACGGCGATGATTGTGGCTTCCTCGATCGGGAAAACCGCGTGGATGCCGTTCAGGCGTCGTGGTTGTGGCGAAGTGTACTGAAGAAAGTCCGCCGTCGAAGCGAGCGTTCCGGCCCCGACGTCGAGCAGTGCGTGGTCCAGAAACAGATCGGCATCGAATTCGGCAAGGCCATCACGTTCGCGTTCGGAGCCCGGTAACGCAACCGGCCCGAGATAGTTTTCCGGTAAAGCCGGCATCAGCAACGGGAAGTAAACTTCACCTGCCGTTGGATTGCCTGCGAGTGGAAAACGAAATAGATCGCCGACCTGACGCCAGAGCACCGTCGCCGGTTCTTCACGCGTTACCGAATCGGAATCGCGATAGAGTTGAACGTCACTTGGCAACTTGGCCCAGTAGCGTTCGTGCTCTTCCGCGAACCCGAGGTCACTCAAACTGATCGCGTACTCTTCTGCCTTGCGAACCCAGAGTTCAAAGCTCACGCGTTCGCAGGCAGGCGTTGTTGCAGGCAGCGGATTCGGCGTGCCGATCGCGCGAACTGCCTGGCCCGAAACGAGTGGCACGCCATCTTCATCGCCGGAGGTAAAGTCCAGATTCTCGACAGTCATCCACCAGTGGGTGTTGCCGAGTTCAATCCTTACCAACGATCCCGGTGCGGGAGCATCGGCGAGTGGACAATCGAGCAGCTTCACTGAGACCTTTTTGTCCTTGAGCAGTGTCGGCTGATCAGGACTCAGCACCGCATCAAATTCGGCCTCAAACGCGGCGATTCCCTCTTGCGGTGGTGAGGTCAGCAGTTCGCGTGTGAACACAACTGCCTTCACGGCCGTCCCAGGCGGCGGCGCACTCAGATCCTTCTCCATCGACTGAAGCCAAACAGCGCGATTTGCGATTGCATTCAGAAACGGCGAAGTGGGCGGGCTGAGTTGTGCAGGCGTTACTGACTTCAACGCCATGAACGCGAAGTAGCCTTCACTCTTAAAATCGAGACGCAACATGTCGCCGGCCGCGAAGACGTTAGCCGGGTCGCGGACGATCCGCAGTTCGTATTCAGATCCATTTGCGGTCGGCGCGCCATCGATCTGAAGCGGCCGCGACAATAAAGCCGAGCTGACGAGAATCGAATCCGACCAACTGCCTTCCGATCTCGCCTGCGCGAATGCCGGAGTAATGGTTCCGATCGATCCGTTGGCGTTGAACTCGGCGCGCGCGAGACACGGAACCGGAAAGGAGTTGTTACGCGCGTAATTCAGGGGTTCAGCATCGCTCGCCATGTCGCGCGCCACACGAATCACCCAGCAGCGCCGGCCGCCGTTGCGGAAGAAGGCGCGCACTGCTGGTCCAAGATACGCGTAGACTTGTTCGCCTCGTTCGACGTCCCACGCGAGCGGCGCATCCTCGCCGAAGATTGCCGCGAATTGTTGCTCCGTCTCGATGACCACGGGTGTTTGCAGGGGACCGGAAGCGGCGAACCCGACAAACACGGCGATGTCCATGCGAGGCAGGACCTCGGGCAAAGTTGGCGCCTGAGTTTCAAAGCGAAACCCGGGCAATCTTCTCGGCGCACGCGCACTCATTCACTTACTCCATCTCGAGACGTTCGTAGGCAAGCGTGAGCTCTTCCATCGCGACGTCAGTACCCTTGGCGTTGAATGGACCACTGACGTGCTTGATGATTCGTGCGCGCAACAGTTTCCAGGTCTGAACGATGGCCGTGTGATCCTCGTTTTGCAGGTGGATCGTGACCGTGCGCTCGGCGTTCTGGTTTCCGTTACGGATGTCGTTCAGCCACTGGTAGAGATTTAGTGAACCGATCACGCCGCGTTTGAGCGTTACGTCCGTGGCTTTGTTGAGACCGGTGATCTTGCGGACGCTGTTCTCTTTGGAGTTGCCGGTGCGATATTCGGAAACTGTGACTTCCATTCCGATGTTGCTCAACTCCTGGAAGCCCGCTTCCGGTCCATCAGTGTTGCCGGTGCCGAGATCGACGAGAAAGTTGAATTGAACGTAAGGGCGATCGCGTAATACAGCCATAGAATCCTCCTTTGGAGCACATAGGACCGATAGGACCTATAGGACCTATTGATCGTTAACTAAACCTTCCGGTCCGCGGTCCACTGGCCGATGCGGATGATCACAAACTCCGCGGGACGCAGCGGGGCCAGGCCAACCAGACAAACGAGACGCCCGTTGTCGAGATCGTTCTGCGTCATGGTCGTACGATCGCACTTAACGAAGAACGCCTTCTCGGGCTTGTCGCCAAGCAACGCGCCCATCTGCCACTCGTTCAGCATGAAGTCTTCGATCGTGCGGCGAACGTTGCCCCAAAGTGCTTCTCCGTTGGGCTCGAACACGGCCCACTGCGTTCCTTTGTCGATCGAGTGTTCGAGGTAGGCGAAGTAGCGACGCAGATTTACGTACTTCCACTCGGGATCGGAGCTGATCGTGCGCGCGCCCCAGAGACGGAAACCACGCCCTTCGAAGAAGCGGAAACAGTTGATGCCTTCGGGATTGAGAACGTCCTGCTGCGACTTATTGAGTAATTTCTCAAAACCGAGCGCGAGATTTACGACTTCATTCGCCGGAGCTTTGAAAACGGCTCGATTGATATCGTTGCGCGCGTAGATCCCGGCCACGAACCCGCTCGGCGGCAGATAAATCTCTGTCCGAGTAACCGGATCGAGAACACGCACCCACGGGTAGTAAAGCGCCGCGTAAGTCGAGTCGAACCTCGCCCGCTGCGCGCGTATTTGCGAGATGCTCTGACCAGAACCGCTGTCGAGCACTGCGATGCGATAACGCATTTTCCGCGCGTGATTGATCAGCAGGTTGATGATCGTGTTTGCATTCGCGCCGTAACCGTTCTCGTAACCGAACGTCGAACCCGGCGCCGCCACGATCGAGATGTCGTCGATGTCTTCGAAGATCTTGAGACCGGTTTTGCCCGGTTCCTCGACACCTTCGTACTCAGTCGCCGTGGGCCGTCGCCCGTCGTTGCCGCCCGTCAACGTAACTTCGGAAAACAGCGGCGTATCGGGATCGTCAAAGCTTTGCGGATCCAGGCCGAACAATGCGTGCAGCACCTGAGGTCCGGTCGTGGTTTCGTCTCCGAGCGTGATGACGATCGGCAGCGAACGTGCCTGGGCCAGGTTGGTTGGCGACTCTGCAAACTTCGCCGAGAGCGAATCAGGCATGCCCGCCTGTGTATGACCTGGCTGAACCGGCAGTGCGGCCCAGGTTTCCGGAAAACCGCTCGGATCGTTTGGAATTACGGTGACACTGACCGTAACCACTCTCACCGAATCGCCGCCGGTGGAATTCAGTTGATCGAGAGTCAAGTCGCTCGTCGGACTCGTCGCCGATTCAAACGTCCACGTTTGATTCTCCTGATCAAATTGGGCCACGTAGAGCTGACCACCATTGAGTGGACTGCTGACCGGACTCGTGATGTCGCCCATCCAGACAACGTCCTCGTCGGCTAGTCCGGCAACACGCGCATCTCCATTCACGTCAGTGCCGAGAATGTTCTGGCCCACAAGCAGATCGAATCGCACACGCATGTTTCCGGCCTCACCGGGAAAACGCGCGCTGACCGTGATCGTGTTGCCACCGCTTGAGGTCATTTCGGCGCTGGCGCGGCCGTCGTCGCCGTCGTTCGCGAGGAAAACGCGCGAGATATACACACGCTTGCCGCCCTCTTCGAAGAACGCGCGCACTGCATGCCACAGGTAGTTGTGCATGCCGGGGGCATCGGAGAAGTTCAATTGCTGCCGGTCGCCGTATGTGCGTTCGAACTCTCCCAAACTGGTAATGATCTCGGGTTCCAGATCGAGCGGTCCGTAACGAGCCGGGCCGACGAAACCCGTCGTGGTCGTGCTAACCCCTTCGATCGACTTTGACCGAAACGATGTCTCCTCGACATAAACTCCCGGAGCAAGGTATTCAGGCATGACTCCTCCTTATGGCGGTGAGACCGCCGGCGTAATGAACAACACCGAATCGCGCACCGACGAAAGCGGCGACCCCGGGGTTGGTCTGGATTTCAAAATCAGCTCGCGACCAAATCGCAAGTTCGTTTCCTCGAGAACTTCGGATAGTGCTGCGTCAGCCCAGAGCGTCGCTTCCGGTTGCGTCAGCGTGAATCGCAAATCGGGAAAGCTCTGGTCTGTATCGATTGCGTTAAGTGGTGATGAAACTGGACGATCCGGCGTGTACAGCGCCCGCAGCCCTAACGGCCAAACTTGTTCCGTGAGCGGTGGACCACTCGCTCCCGGTGGAGAGCCCAAAGGCGAACCCGGAGGCGAAGACGGCGCGAACGTGATCGGCGCCGGGTAGGAAAAGATCAGCATGACGCGTCCGCTTTCGTCGGCGATCCCCTGCGCGATACGACGGTCGCCGTCGTAAGCTTCCAACACGGCCCATGCTGCTGGAGCATCGATTGACGTGTCCCACAACTCAGTGCGCAGAACGGCCATTCCACCGGGCGCCGTTCGGGCCGGCGATGAAAATAGCGGCACACTCGTTCTCGCTGCCAGCGGCGAATCGTCAACGCCGGTCCACTGAAAAACTCCTCTGACCGGCAGGCTCGCGGTAAATTGAAATGGCTGAAAGCGCCGCTGGTCGTCGCTGACTTCAACGATGAAGTCTCTGTTGGGCGGCACTGGATTGTCCCAGTAGACTTGAGTTCCGTCGCCCTGTTCTCTATCGCGCAGGCCGTAACCGTGATGAAGGACGTAAACTCCCTTTCTATTACCGATCGCAGGCCGTCTAGCGGTCGGCCTTCCGGTCGGATAAGCCCAAACACTTAGACCATCACCCACGATGTTGCCTGAGACCGTGTCGTGAAAGCGCACGCCGAGCGGCGCAACCATCGTCAAACGATCGAGAGTGATGAAGGGAAAGGCCATCGCTTAACGTTTTCCTAGTCTCAGTTCGCGCGTCTGCACTTCAGCAAGTTCCTCGAGGGCCAGCGTCGACTCGATGTAGATCATTCGCGCGACATAACCGACCGAGAGTGGTGGATTGTCTCTGGTTAATCCCCAGAGATTGTTGAGGTCCTGGAGCGTAAGTGAGTCGAGAACGATCTCGACGGTTTCGTTGGCCCGAAAGATGTCGGGCTCCGGACCATAGTGATTGAGCAAATTTGTCGGCAGTATCGAAAGGTCTTCGAACGTGCGGATGGTCCAACCGAGCAGACGCTGCTGCTTGATGGCTGTCTGTGCCCAGGCGCTGACGACGTAGTGGAGATCGAGCGGAATCGGCGGACGGTACCTGCGGCCATCTTCGCCAACAGTCGGGGGTAGATTTCTGCGCGTGGTGTTGGCGGTGATCCGGTAGAGGTAGAGCGAAACTCCTTCCTCCATCGGCGTTTTGAAATTGCTCAACTGGTAGAGTTCGAATTGGGCGGTCGGAAATTCACCGCGCGGCACAGAGTCGGCCAGCAGCCCCAACATAGCCTGTCCCACAGCGGCGATTGCCTGAGTCTTTCCCACGCTTTTCTCCCCCTCAAGCCGGCCGGCTCGTTATGCCCGCCGTTTTCTCAGCCAACCCTTCATGCGTGATTTCAAATCCGTGTGCGTAGCGCCATCGAGGTAATGGCTGATGAAGTCAGTGATCTCGCTCAAGGTTTTGAAGTAGCGACGCGCGCCACTCGGCACGTGTGTGATGTGACCATGCCAAGTAAGCGGATCACTGTCGCCCTCAAGCCAAAGCTTGACGATGAACGAATGAACTTTGGACTCCGTTAAGTCCATGAAATTGCGACTGACCGATTGCCCGACTCATAACTTCATTTCGGGGCTTATAGCAGATACGTTGCCGACGAAACGTCTTTTGGGCGTCCGTTGCGGCGTCCCCAAAACGGAGTACTCGCGCAAAGGCGCAAAGTTATGAACCTCCGGGCAGCCAGAGGTCATAACTTTGCGCCTTTGCGCCTTTGCGCGAGTACTCCTAATTTTTTCTTCAGAGCTTGTCGTCGGAATGAAGGATGGCTTCGACGGCTTTGATATCTCGCTGGATGCGCCGCTGCACGCCGGCCAGAATTGTCTGAAGCTGCTTCAGGCGATTGACTATGTCTGGTGAGATGGAATCCTGCGAAACTGGGAGTGAGTTGTCTAATTGATCTGATTTTATGCGTTCGTAGAGCTCGGTCGTACGTCGCTCAGGCCGGACGCCCAACTCCTGTTTGAGCGCGGAAGCACAACGTTCAAACTGTCGTAAAGCCGCGGTGCGATCGCCGCCGAGATAATACAAGTGCATCAACTGCCGGTGCGTCCGCTCGCGCGCCGGATCGTATTTCAGGATGGTGGTTCCATAACCCTGCGCGACCTCATACTGCTGGTGATACTGGAGATAGCCGATCAACTTATCGAGTATCAACAGATACATGTTTTGCAGGCGCTCTCGCTCAAACAGGATCCAATCCTGATACCAGCCAGGCAACAGATCGTCGTTATAGAGGGCGGCGGCGTTTTTCAGCGCCTGCGCCTGTTGCGAATCGAGCTGTTTACCGGGGACTCCTTCCGCGCCGGCAAAGGCGCGCTCGAAATCCGCGACGTCAGTCCACAGATCGCTCGACGGATTGAGAGACAACCAGTCGTGGTCCACCTTGAGAACTTCGGCGTTACCGTTTTGTGTATTCAGTGCGGCATGCAAGTGCCACAACGCCTGGCGCAGATATTTTTTCGATTTTTCGGTCGAGGTGTTACCCCAAAGGAGACTCGCAAGTGCTTCGCGTGAGTGCGGACGATCGCGATGGATCAAGAGGTAGCTGAGCAATTCCTGGTCTTTGCCCGCGTCGAGACCCGGCACGGTTTCAGTGTCGAGATGAGCGGAGAATTTTCCGAACAGGCGAAAGCGTAGGCCAGGCACCGGACGAAGCTTTCTGCGAGGGAAGCCTCAAGGGGAAACGCCCAAGAGTAGATAAATTGTATTCATGCCGGCGGCTTCGACACTAAATCCGTTGGCGATGCCGGCCGACTCACATACCAATCCCACGAGATCTTTAACGATCTCTCAAAGCAGTTTCCAAGAATAACGCGCGCAGCCGATGAACTCAGAGCGTGGCACTTCCAGGAGCTGGCAATTTCCCCTTGGAAAGAATCGTGATCGCAAAAGAGGACCATCACGATTGGGGGCTGGTCCGGCAATCGGAAGAATGCGAACCAGTAATTTAACGATGGCCCGACAATATTCCTGTTCGCGAATCAAGTCAATAGCATTTTCATAGAGGCTATGACTTGTAACTAAAATTTGACATAGGTGATGGTGCATTCTCCATCCTCTATGATCTTTACGCGGCAAAACGTGTCGGAATGGTCGCTGGAAGTCGCGCTAATTTCATCCCCTTTGGACCGCCGCAGGTTTTTCTTTGCGTCTTTCTTTGCGCCTTTGCGCCTTTGCGTGAGAAATTTCTTCTGAACTCAACCACGCCCACAGGAGATTTCTCACGCAAAGGCGCAAAGCCGCAAAGTTAAGACCTCCGGGCTTCGAAAGATTACTACCTGTGCCCCGCACTTTCTTGACTTTATTCGCCGCAATCTCATAATGCGACACACTGTGTCCTCCGTGCCCGTGAAAATCCAGTATTCCGGATTCCAGTTTCCCTTCAGAGCAGTCGGGCTCGCGCTGATCGCTCTCGCGCTGCTTGGATTCGTTTACGCGTTCTATCCTGAACGCACGAACGCCAGAGAGATCGATTTGGGAACGATACTGGCCGGCGAGTCTTCGGATTTTCCTCCCGAACTGAGGAACCGGCGAGGCGCCTTGGAAACCGACGCGAACGAGTTCTTTGTGAATGCCAGTTGGGCTCAACAGCGACCGTCGCCGACGCCGACGTCGACGTGCCAAATTGAAGGCGTTCCGCGCTCTCTGCCTGAAGGAAGTAACCCACTCAACATCACGTACAGTTGCAAGGGCAGTCAGATCGATCCCCGACGGTTCCGCGTCAGGTGGGCTCCAGAGGACCGTGTTAACTTCAACGATCCGTCAGCCATCGTCGTCGACACATCAAGGCTCGGCGGAAAACGTTTCAGGCTGACTGCGACCATCGCCGGCTGTGGAAACTGCCAACGAACCTGGACGATCTCGGTTGCCGCCCCAGAACCAAAACCGCAGCGTATGGGCGTGTTTGTTATCGACGACCAGGGTAAACCTGTTCAGAACGCTCGCGTGACGATCGACCAGATTTCGCAACCTGGCAGCACCGATTCCAGTGGTTTCGCCATATTTAGTAACTTGAAACCCGGCAAATACTCGGGTTCGGTAACAGCAGATGGTTTCCAAAACTTCCCCATTAATCACGAGCTAACGCCCACGACTAGCGTAGTCCGCGTGAAGCTGGTCCGTGTTCAAACTCCGCCGCCATCGCCAGAAACACCAACACCGACGCCGAGTCCATCATCGACGGAATCGCCGGACGCTTCCCCTTCAGCAGAGTTCACGCCACAACCTTCACCTGCTGTATCTCCAAACCCGCAGGAACCGATCTTTGCACCGGGAAAAAACGGAACTCTAAGCGTCAGTTGGCCCAGGACGGTTTCGAACGGCTGGTCCAGCGTTTGTCGCATCAGGTACACACCGCCTCCGACGTGGCCGGGTAATTACAAGCTTGAGGCTTTGTTTTACTTCATCGAAATGACTGGGTTTACGGACGAAACCATCTGGGTCCCTTTCCACCCACTCAATCAGGATTCACAGGAGTGGCAAATTCCAGTCGAGCCTGAAGGCCCGGACGGTTCCTATTTGAAGGCCAAGTTGGTGATGCAGGTGATAAGTGATCCGCAGTCCCCGTCGAGATACATACAACTGCAACCGCTGCAAAGCCGGATCGAAAACAAACTGCTGACTCAAAATCAGACCGTTGGCGGATCTGTGCTGTCCGGCGTGCTTGGCATGGGATTGTTCGTGATGCGGAAACCCAGGCGAAGAGAAGACGAATACAACGTAACGCTGTCAGCCGACGAGCCGGTTGGGCCACTCGATACGGTAAAGGACTGGGTTGCAGATCGCGTAACGACGGTCACTCGCGTTATCCGCAAAAAAACGCGGCCAATTGACGTCGGGTCTGGCGACACGCAACAGGTTGGATCTCCGACAGACGGCGCCGGCCGTGAGGGAGCGGCGCGAGCTGGTGTCAGCGATCAGAGCAAGGGGGTAGCGGGCGAGCTTGAAACAACGGCGCCACCTTCACCTGTCCCGCAGCCCGCAGAATCGCCACGCTACACGGACGCAACGATCTACGAAGACCATCTCTTTCCTGGCGACGATCTCGAAGAGGCGATCAAAGTTCCGGACGACGTGCCGCTCGTCGCCAATGAACTGTACACGCTTGAAGTCGCGATTCGTCTGAAGCGGACCGGTATTAAGTCAGACCTACCTCCCGACCGCGAAGTCGAAAATCCGCGCGAAGGCGAAGAGACGCTCACGATCCACGTCATCGCTACACCTCTGCGCGGATTCAAAATAACCGAACGTCTGTCCACGATCTCCTGGCCGTTTGATACAGACAGTGAGTCGGCGCTATTTCAACTCGAAGTCGAAACGCCTCACGACAAGACGCAACCCGGCAGCATCGAGATTCGAACTCTCGATCACTCCTTGAACCTGCTGGACATCGTTACGCTCGACGTGGCGATCGTCGCTGAAGAAGGCGCCAAAGTCGATCCGGCGGTTCCGCTGAGACGTTTGACCTGGCCTGACAAGGATCGAGAAGGACTGGATCTCGCCGGCAGTTCCAACCCACGACTCGCGTCAATCCACGTGCGCCAGGTCCTGGGTGGTTTTACCTTCGAGTTTGTCCTGCTTTCCATCAAAGGCGCGGCGGTGAACATTTCGATCTTTCGCGACGTCAGCCCCGATGATCTCAGAAACCTACTGGAAGCCGTGCGCGACTTCTGGTCTAAACTCGTCATTACTAACTACGCAAACAAGTTGGCCGTTTCGCCCTCGACTTACGATTCGTATCTTCACGACCTCCGCGGTCTGGGGATTCGTGCATGGTCGCTGTTGTTCGACGCGAGAACCTTTGCGAAGGAAGGCGCGTCTGAACGGCTCGGACAGATCCTCGCCCGCGTGGAGGCAGATGAAAAAGCACTGAAGGAAGTGCAACCGTTATTCGATAGTGGTGAAGGTGATCGGATTCAGATCTCCTACGCCGCCGATTTTGGTGAGTTCATCTTTCCCTGGAACATTCTTCATCCGCCGGTTCCGAGCGATACGCCCGTGGATCCACTTCGCTTCTGGGGCGCGCGTTATCAAATCGAGCAGGTGACAAAAGGACCGAAAAAGGATCGCATTGACGATCGACCGATCAACGTACTCTTCGCTCTGGACACCAGCTTTGGTGATGCGCCGTCGCAGAAGAAAATGTTTGAAGACTATCAAGCAGCGGCGAAGGGCGAACTCGTAGTGACAGCGCCGATAAGCGATCGCAAGGGACTGGAACAATCCCTGATCAGCGATCCGTCAGCTCACCTGCTTTACTTCTACTGTCACGGCTACGCCGCCACTCGTCCCGGGCTGCTGATGGCCGACGGAGTTAAAGCTCTCAAGATGCTGATCGAAGATATTCGTCAGAAGTCTACGGAAGGCGATTCACCGACTGCATCCGCGCTCGAAAAACTGATGGAGCTGACCTCAAAGATGGGCGGTGAATCGTGGATTTATCTCGGAGATGCGGAGGTTAAGGAAGCTGAGTTGCGGCTGTTGCGATTTTTTGCGCGACGCAGACCGATCGTTTTTCTTAACATGTGCCAGTCAGCCGATCTCGTGCCGTCGATGTCGAGTGGACTCGTTCATCTGTTTCTCGATCACAACGCCTCCGCAGTGGTCGGAACTGAGAGTCCGATGACCGGCGTCTTCGCAGATGCCTTTGCGAGAATGGTACTTGACCGTTTATTCGCGGGCGACAATATTGGTACCTCTTTGTGGAAAGCGCGGCGTCACTTTCTGACGAAAGGACGTAACCCACTGGGACTTGCTTACACGCTTTATGGCCGCGCTGATGCAACGCTCGGCACTAAGAGCCGGCCTTTCGTCATTGAATCTGAGTAATCAGTGGATAAGAACATAAGGAGCAACAAATGCCAGACTTAAATGAAGTTGTCGCAGCAGCAAGTCGCCTTAACGAGCAGAAGGAGGATGAAGCCCTCCTGGTGCTGATCGGTATGCGTGAGAAAGCAATCGCATCCGACCCTACACGCAAGGATGATCCGAATCTTGAAGTGGTCTACGCAGAGCCCACCATGGGACCACTCGACGACATCAAACGGCTCGGAAAACGGATCACCAGTCGTTGGAGTAAAGAGCTCTTCGCGATCGTCTGCGGCAATGCGGAAAAGGACACGAAGGAACGACAGGAAGTCCTCAACTCTTTGAACTTCGGCGAAGCGGCTGTGATGGCAGCGGTCGCCGGCGCCTTGATTAGTTTGGGAGTCGGTGCGGCGATCGCAGCGCCACTCGCTCCGTTGATCGTCAGAAGATTTATCTGGCCCGCGAAAGACGAACTTTGCGGAGCCTGGGGAGAAGCGATAGAGAAAGAGAGTTAGTTTTCTCTGCGATCTCTGCGTCTCTCTGTGTTCTCGGCGTTAAAGTTAGCCCTGAAAAGCATTAAGCCCAGAGAACGCAGAGATCGCAGAGAAAATCGAAAACCCGGAAGGAGACATCCATGGCTTGCAAGCCCTTCTCAATCACACTGGCCGTGTTAGCGCCGGACAACAAGCGTCAAATCTCTTTTGGCATTACTAAAGGTTGCATTTCCGACGATCAGGCTTTTTACGTGCTGAACTTTGTGCTTCGCGATCTGGTGAACGGAGATTTTCAGGACCGCGTAAGACTTCACGTCGAAATCGGCGACACCGATAGCGACAAGGCCCAGCGAATGATCGATCGTGGTTTGACGATGACCCAACTGAGCTGGCTTCAGGGACCAGTAACCAACAAGACGAAAGCGTTACCCCCCGGCACCACGGCGAATCCGGCTGCCGAAAAGACGCTCGCAAACGTCATCAACAAGTAAATCTCGCTACTCATCACTAGCTGTGACGTACCTACGCACTATCATTCTGCTTGCGTGGTTTTGTCTCTTTGTGGGCGGCTACAGTCGCGTCGCCGCCCAGGAGCCGGCCGGTCAATGCACGCAGGAGCCCGTCCTCTACCAACTCGCCAACTACACCGTTAAGAACATCACGGTCAAACCGCTGCTGCGATTCCTCCCGACGGGATCGAATCTCGACGACGCGTTAGCGGCAGCGATCGCGGGCCAGTCTGATTTGCGAGTGAATGGCAAGTTCGACACTGCCGGTGTTTCGTTTCTCGAGAACGCGTTGAGTCAGGAGCTGGAGAGACGCTCGCTGCGCGGAAAGACTGGATTGCTCTTCGCGCGCTATCACCTGATCAATTGTGACGAGCAGGCGCGGACGCTCGAAGTTCAGTATCAAGTGCTTACGGTTGCCAGACCGTCTTACGTCACCACCCGTTTTGAATTCAACGATCAAAAGGAAAAAGACAAGGAAGCGACCGCCAGCGAAGTCACCGAACAACGGAGCGGACGAAACCTTTCGGTGATGCCGTTTGCCGGCTACAACCGATCGCGCGCGATGTACGGCGGTGCAGATTTGGCTTACAGCGCCGACTCAGATGCGATCAGAAACATCGGCTTGAGTGCATCGGGTTCGGGCTCGAGTGCGGTAGTCGAGATGGATTTTACGGGCTCGAAGCAATGGTCGCGTGGGCCGTTGAGTTATGCCGAGTGGCAAGGCGCTTATCAGTTCTCAAACATTCCGACCGACGGTTTCGAACTGAAGGAAGCAACGGTCGCAGCGCGGCTGTTTGTCGCCAGTCAGCCAATCGGCAGGCACAAACTTTTCTTTCGCGCCGGCGCTAGTGTCGAAGGCGGCAACCGGCAATCGAGTTTGCCACAGGCAGAAGCGCCTTCATCGACGCTGGTTGACTCTGGCTATGGCGCGCTCAAGCTTTACGTTGGCGCGTCACTAACTACTCGCAAACACGATTGGAAAGCATCGTACGCACTGCAACTCGGTAACGACGGCGACAATCTCGGCGTCGATTATCACAAGCAGATCGTTGACGCTGCTTACCGGCTGCGTTTTCTTCCCCGAGATCACAAACCGTTTCAGTTAGACGCTCAGTTCACTGCTGGATCGCTTCGTAGTACCGACGGTCTTATTCCTTACGGCGAGCGCTTTTTCGGCGGCAATGCCGAACAGGAGTTTATCCAGGGCGACTCATGGCGCATTCGCAGCGATCCGTTTATTCGCAGTTTTCCGCAGAACCGTCTGAATGGATCGGATCCGTTTCCGGTCGGCGGCGATAAGTTCGTTTCGTTCAACCTCACCGTTGCGCAAACCGTCTGGCAGAAGCAGTTGATTCCGTCTGAGATTGCGAAAGATCCGGACGTGAACGCGGGGCTCGGTGGGCAGTTGTTGTTTACACGATTGTTCCTGCGTGAAGAGGCGGTGCAGCAGTCAGGTCAGATTAAGCAGCTTGAAGCGCGAGCGGGCTGCGTCGAACAGGGATCAGGAAAACACTGCCTGACGCCGGTGGTTAACCGTCTTAAAGCCCTACTCGCAGCGCTCCTTTCGGAAGCCGGCTCGAATGAGGAGTTGAAGCAGGCGATCAATCTGTTCACAGATAACGACGGTACCAATTCTATTGGCGACCTCGAGGACGCGATCGGTTCAGCGAAGCTCGACCCGGCGGCTTTCGACAAGCCGGTTGAAGATGCTGCTGCCCTGGCCAGTCTTCAGAACAATCCGGTTGAGGGAAACGTCATCAGGATGATTAACGACGACCTCGGCGATCCGGACGATCCTGACGACGATACGTTGTCGTTGATCACGACCGTGCAAAAGAACATCAAGAACCTTGACGACCAACTTACGGCGCCGAACTTCGCCTCACGCAAGAGTGAGTTGCAGGCGATCAATATGGACCTGGAGCAGTCGCGAACCGCTTTGCGGGCGAGTCTGAATACAGTCAATCTTTTGCGCTCATATGATCTGAATGAGATTCAGCAAGCGAAAGACGCGCTGACTCAACCGTCTGCTACCAATCGAACATTGGACGAAATACTCGAGCACTTGCGCGGCCTGCTGAAGCCTGAACGCGATAAAGCGCGCAGCGATCTCGAGGAATTGAAGACACGGCTTTCGCAGTTGAATGACACTGACCCGGAAGTTGCAGTTATCAAACAGAAGCGCGACGTGTTGCTTCAGTATCGCGATCTGCTCGACGCTTCAGACACGTACGCCGAGAAATCGAGGAGTGCTTACAACTCGGCGGTGGATTCGTTCACCTCTAAAGATTTCTACGGCGTGAAAATCGATCTCGAACGATTGAACGTCGGGTTCGGTGGGTTGGTGTCGTATTTGACCGGGCTCGACGAAAGTGTGCGCGACCTGCGCCAGCCGCTGAACGAGCGAGGGCTCGCGTCACTGGCGACGCAGCTCGATGCCGACGTGCGTGAAGCGCTGACGATTCAAAAGCGAGTCCGCTCTGCTTATGGAAAACTGCGCGTGCCGAAAGCAGAAGTGAAGGCGAACGAAACGGTCTCGTACGTTGGAAACGTGTTGGGAGTCTTCTTTCGCGAGGCGAACCTGGTGGCGGTCAGTCCGGTGTTGATGTTCGACGCCGCAAAGCTACGCGTGACGGGCGACCCCTCGACCGATCGTTTCCGCTACGGCATCGGCGCCGGAATCCGTTTCAGCCTCATCAACGTGGATTTCACGGCGGGCTACTCCTTCAATCCGACGCGCCAACTCAACGAGCCACGCGGAGCGCTCGTGCTGCGCATGGACATCAACGACCTCTTTCGTTAGCCACAAAGAGGCACAAAGGGCACAAAATTATTAATCAGTTAACGCGCCCATTTTCGGTATTGGGGTAAGTGTGTTGCTCAAACATTGTTTGGGTCCCGGAGGGACCAGATGTTTCTAGTTCGCCGCCCGCCTCAGGGACCGCGCTCCAGCGGAGCGCGATGTGCCCGTGCAGCAACAACATTCGGCTCCGCTGGAGCCGCAATTTACTTTTAGGGCGTGGCTATAAACATGTGGTCCCTCCGGGACCCATGCACTGTTGGAGTAACACACTATTACCCCACTACGCATTTTTCTCATCATTTGTGCTTTTTGTGCTCTATTGTGGCTGCTTGGGCATAGAGGTGGGTGAATCGTGGTAACACTGAACGAAAGAATCGCAGGCGGAATCATCGGACTCCTCGTTGGTGATGCGCTTGGTGTTCCCTACGAGTTTCATCAGAAACAGGACATACCTCAGTTAACCGAGATCGAGTTTACGCCGCCGTCAGGTTTTCAACGATCGCACGCAGGCGTGGCGCCAGGCACGTGGTCCGACGACGGTGCGCACGCTCTCATCCTGCTCGCCTCGCTGCTTCATTGTTCGAAGCTGGATCTGGCGGATCTCGGACGGCGTTTGGTCAATTGGTACAATTCCGGTTACAAAGCAGTCGATGGCGTCGTCTTTGACGTCGGCATTCAGACCTCACACGCAATCAACCGGCTGGATCGCGGCGTCAAAGCTGATGAGGCCGGTTCGAGAGATGAACATAGCAACGGTAATGGTTCCTTGATGAGAGTATTGCCACTGGCGCTCTGGCATAAGGGAACAAACGAGGAGTTGGTGTGGGATGCGCACAAGCAGTCGCTGATCACGCACGGTCATTTACGTTCTCAGGTCTGCTGTGCGTTGTACTGCTTGTGGGCCAGATACACGATGGAAGGTGCGAACGACGCCTGGCAACGCGCGGTTGTGACTCTTAGAAATACTTACTCCGAAGGATCCAGCGAACTCGAAGAGATCGAATGGTCGATCAGGCCGGACGATCCGCCCGACGGTGCAGGTTCGGGATATGTAGTCGATTGTTTGCGATCGGCGAGATGGGCCACCGAGGCCGGCGCGTACGAACAAGTGGTTAAAGCCGCGGTCTCGCTCGGTAAAGACACAGACACGACTGCGTGTGTGGCCGGAGGCATCGCCGGATTGCGTGATGGCATAAATGCGATTCCTGAGCGTTGGCGAAACGCGTTGAGAGGAAAGGAACTCTACGAACAGGAGTTGGAACAACTAATCGAATGGCGCTGCGGTTGAAGACGAAACCTTACTTCGAACAGTTAGCCACGTGGCCCAGGTCGGGCCGTCACATTCTGGCGCAGTTTGATGACGACTCGATTTACGTCTACCAGGCGTATCGACCGGCGATCGCAGATTACGCAGTCAAGCAGCAACGGTTCGGTGGCGACTTCAGCTACAGCCGGATGAGTTGGATCAAGCCGAATTTCTTGTGGATGATGTATCGCGCCGGCTGGGCGCAAAAAGAGGGACAGGAGCGGATACTCGCGGCGCGCTTGCCGCGTTCCTTTTTTGATGAACTGCTGCGCGCCGTCGTGCCTTCGACGTTTGAACAGTCACGGTTTGAGACACAGGAGCAGTGGAAAGAGGCGGTTGGGAAGTCGGAGGTGAGATTGCAATGGGATCCGGATCACGATCCTTCGGGACATCCGGTTGAGAGACGTGCGGTTCAACTTGGCTTGCGTGGTCATGTTCTGCGACGATACGGCGAGGAGGAGTTGATCTCAGTTGAGGACATTACGGATTTTGTGATCGCACAACGCTCACACGTTGACGGTGCGTACAAGTCACTAATGACTCCCGAAGAGCGCGTGTACATCCCTGAACCAGACGCAGCGCGCGCAGTCGGAATCGATCTGCTGAAAAACTCATGATAACGACTCTGGCATTTCTACATGGCGAGCAATTGCTGGTAGGCCTCGCATTGGCCGTCGTAATCGTGCTCGTTGGTGTCCCGCTACTGCTGTACTTCTGGCTGTGGCACTCGAAAATCTCCGAGGCGAAACTCGCGCTCGCATACTTTGCAGTTGTAGCGGCGTCATGCGCAGAAATGTTCCTGGATTCGAATAACCCCACCTCTGGGGCTTCATACACGGCATTTCTGATAGGTTTAATTCTTACTCTACCGTGGAGCGCGGTGGTATTTTTCGCCACGATGAGTGCCTCTGGTGAAAGGGTCAGTGAGCAAGTGTTCGCGCTGGCAATCGCTTTTTGCGGAGTAATCAATGCATTCCTTCTGTACCTGATCGCGAAGAAATTGCGTCGCCTGGTTAGCGCGACCGAACCGGTAAAGATCCGCCGTTTGATTTCCCCCACCGAAGGAGAAAAATGAAAGTTCTTAAACCAGGCCGCCTTTTCGGGATCATTGTTCTGTCCTCATGTGTATGGTCCGGTGCGACTGTTGCGCAATCACGAAAAGAGCCTCTTCCGAAGCTCCTCTCCGTACGTGAACAACAGGCGGTGCGGGAGAGCTGGCTGAAGAAACGTTTCGACACGTTGTTGCTGCCGCTGATGCGTGCGCAGAAGATCGAGATGTGGATCGTGACGAACGAAGAGTTTCACGCCGACCCGGTAACCGAGTACATCGCGCCGCCGTTGCCGTACGTTGGCAGGCGTGATTTCTTTATCTTCGCCGATCGTGGTGGCGACAAACTCGAGCGGTTCGCTCTAGTTCGTTATCCGGAGGAAGCGTTAAAGCGACACTTCGAAATCCTGAACCCGCCCGGCAGAGAGATCGCATCAACGTTGCGTCGCATCGTCGAGGAACGAAAGCCAAAGACGATCGCCCTCAACATGGGAGGCACGCGCGGCGCCACCGCCGGGCTTACCTACGACGCATACAAGTTTTTATCTGAAACGCTGGGCCAGGAGTACTCGTCGCGCTTCGTTCCTGCGGGACCACTGATCGTTGAGTACATGGACACGCGCTTGCCCGAAGAGCTTGAGTTTTATCGAACTGCGGTGGAGCTGACGGAAGCTCTCACGAAGCGCGCGTTTTCGAATGAGGTGATCACGCCGGGTAAGACGACTGTAGGCGATGTTCGCTGGTGGTTCCTGCAACAAGTGAACAATGCCGGGTTAAGCGTTTGGTTTCAACCTGACTTACGCGTGCAACGACAGAGCCAGGAAACAGGTAAGACGCAGCAATTTCTTAGTGTGGCCGAGGAGTCGTTGGTGATTCAGCGCGGCGATGTGATCCACATCGATTGTGGCTTGAACTACATGGGCCTCAGCACCGACTGGCAAAAGATGGGATACGTGTTGCGCGACGGAGAGAAAGACGCGCCCGCGGGACTGAAGGCGGCGTTGGCGAACACGAATCGACTCCAGGATGCGCTCTTCACGCACATCAAGCCCGGCGCGAAAGGGTTTGAAGTCTACGACGCCACGATGAACGATATGAAGAAGGCGAGCATTGAAGCGATGATCTATTCCCACTCAGTTGGCAATCAGGGCCATGCACTGGGTGCGAGCATTGACTTCCGGCGGCCGGCCGTGGGCGCTCCGCAGGAGCCACCGTTTCGCGAAGGTTCCTACACTTCGATCGAACTAAATACCAGCACTCCGGTGCCGGAGTGGGGCGGGCAGAAAGTGACGATCATGATGGAAGACGACGCTTATCTGACGAAAGACGGAATGCAGTGGTTCAGACCACGTCAGACCGCGTTCTACTTGATCCGGTGAGCATCAACAAACATTGGGCTCCTAACGGAGCCCAAGCACCTTATGCTTTTAGCTATAGACATTTAGTCCCTCCGGGACTATGCATTTAAGGGCCGCAGAGCGGCCAGATGTTTATAGCACCGCAAGCGAATCAATCACCGCGCTCCGGAGGAGCGCAATCTAACCATTTGCGTATGGACAAGATCAAAACCATTCTCATCCTGCTAGCCGTCATTATCGGTTCACTGGCCGTTTTAGGAACCATTGGCTTCATCTACTCACTGCTTCAGTACGTTTTGTTGATCGGTGTCTTGTGTCTGGCTGGTTATATCGGTGTTCGCCTTTTGACTAACAAAAGGCCGAAGGAGATCGAATCGTCCAATCCCGAGCGTCAACTTAAAAAAGCTGAACGCACGTTAGAGGAATACAAGCGTAGACTGAAGTAGCCCTAAAAACCCGCACCTACACTCGAGGCTTTACTCGGAGTTCGGGATGCCGGCAAGGTGAAGTGGTCCATTAGAAGCCTGGCGGCCTCCGCACCACGGGACCAGGGTTCAAGCTGGATCGTGAGCTTTGAGACAAAGCGGCAGGCGATTTTGTTAGCGGCTGTAATACTACCCCCAATTCTGCATTCACAAGTGGGCCAGCCTGCGTTGGGAACGTAACCTGACGCAGGCCAGCCAACACAGTGGCGCTCCCCAGCCAAACAATTGGATCGTTGTGGCGCTTTTTCTTCCGGCGCTCTTATTCGTTGGAGCTCAGATATGAACGAAGAGAGGATTTGCAGAGTCCTTATTGTCGACAACGAACTCGAATACGCGGCTCAAACCGCAAGTAAACTCAAAGAGATTCGCCCGTCGTTGCTGAATCACAACCAACTCCAGATCGAGTTAACGAACAACGCGTATTTCGTCGCCGAGCGATTGGGCGTGTCGCCGGTGGGCCAGCCTCCGTGGGACATCATCATTTCTGACGTTTTCATGCCGTTCCCGAACCGCTCGCTCACCGAGACCGAGCCGGATACCGAACTTCAGCCTGGTGAATTCAGTTACGAGGAGAAGGTCTGGGTCTGTTGGCAGTCCAACTACAACGAAAGCGCCCTCGCAGACGAGAAAGTAGACCACGGCGGTCTCCGCATCGCGCACACGATTGCTCGCCGCCTGGACGCGGGCGAGAGCATGTCGGAGCTGAAGTTGATTCTGATGTCGGAGTGTCTCTTCGGTGAGGAACGGGAACGCCTGCTCGCTTATCAAGCGACGAAGAGTGGTTGGTTGAAGTATTACGACAAGACTCATTGGGAAACGAACTTGTCCGCCTGGCCCAGCGACCAGCTCGAACCTGACATTTTTCAATGGGCGATGATACTGAGCATCGCACAACGCGAATGGAAATACTGGGGCGACTCAATCTATAAGAGAATCCCGGGCGGCGACATCGTCATCGGCGCGAAGACGACTCCGCAAATGGAACGCACAATCACTGAAGCGCGTAGACTTGGAGCAGACTCGACTATCAAAACAGTCCTTATCACCGGCGAAAGAGGCACGGGTCGCGAAGTCCTGGCTGAGTTGATTCATCAAGTGCGAATGGAGAGCCTGGGCGTGGAAGGCGAATTCATCGATATCGACTGCTCCGCCGTTCCGGATCGCGAATTCGAAGCGCAATTGTTTGACCGCGCTGAAGAGGCTGATGGCGGCACTCTCTTCATCGACGAAGTGGACAAGCTTGCGCCGTACCATCAAGGCCGGCTTTATCACCTGTTAAGAAACAAGAAAATCAGAGGGGGCGACAGAATCCAGACTCTCGCCTTCAATGCGCACCTGACAATCTGTACCGCAAGCAAGAGCAACCTCGAAGAACTGAACCGTAACGGACTGTTTCACGATGACTTGTATTTCCTGCTGAAGGATGAGCAGTTACACATCAAGCCGCTCCGCGAACGGCCCGCAGATGCGGTGTCTTTGGCAGAAGTGCTGTCAAGGAACGGCGATGGGCGCGTACGTCTTTCTCAGGACGCTCGGAACTGGATCGAGACGTATTCATGGCCCGGAAACACCCGTGAGTTGATAAACGTTCTTACAGTCGCGGTGAGAAGAGAGTTGGGGAACGTACTGAGCGCTGACGACTTGAAAAGGATCGTCGGAGCAAGCCCGACCATTCCTGTACCGATCCCTGTGGCCGAGGCGACAGTCGAGGAGAATGACGATGTTGTTCTCGAGTTCAAAGCAGAGCCGCCGTTTCAACTGCTCTGGGATGAACACGCATTGCTTGACGCCAAAAAGCGCAAGATTCTGATCGCCTACGATCTACATTCTGTTCTGAAGGGCCTGCTGGAAAAAGAACCTGGACGACACGGTCTGATCAAGAGTCAGCTAACGTTTGCTGAGATCGCGAGGCTGTACAAGGGCAACTTCGAGAATGCCGAGGATGCTCAAGAAATTGCGCATAAGTTTGCGCAGAACCTGCGTCGTGCTTTGGACAAGTATGGTATGGGCCACGACTGGTTGGTCAAAACCCGCAAGAGCTATGGCTATCGGCTCGGCAAACGTTGGGATGACCCACCCTTCATACACGGGTCGGAAGCGTCGCTGGTCTTTACGAACGAGATTGAGAAGGTTGAGCGTCAACGATACGACAATCAGACAGGCCGAAAGAAACTCATGTCGCCAGAGTACTGATCGCGTTATTGCCACGTTCTCGTTTCATCGACTTTTCTTCAAAACTATTTTCGAGGTGAAAGAGTTCTTCGCTTAACTGGTCCTAACTTACTTCCTCTCACCAACTTCCATTCTCACGAGTCTTCAATAACTACTTCCTGCCTGAACAAGGTGCGCCCCTAACCGGCCGTCTTGTACGCGTTATCGGATCGTTCTGAACAGGAAACCTTCGATCACAACCTCGTGCTTTCACCTAGTGAGGGGCCGCAGCGCCCAAACCAAAACCGCAGAAAGGAAAAGCACGTGAGCAAATACGATTATGACGTTGTCCAGCTAGTCGATGCTGTGCAGCGCCACGACGAGATTCATAGACATCCAGTAAAAGTTAGCCCTGAAGATATGGCCAAGAACCTCAGTCGCTTGCTCAAACCTTTGGGACCCGATGGCTATAAGCTTGCGATCGTCGACGACGATCGGAGTTACGCGGCCTACGTCGGGGAAACGTACGAGACCCGAAAGATCGTGGGCGACAAGACAACGGAGCTGATGCACCTGTTTCAGCAGACCATCAAGCATCCGAAAGCTTCGCCGCCCAGACAACTGGTCCTCGTCACTGAGGACCCCCAACTGGTCGCCGTGTGCCAGACACTACTGCCCGGAACGAAGATTCACATCTGGGCCAATAGTGTGACCGCACCACGTCAAATCCGGGACTCTCACCACCACTTCCAGCCGCTTGAGGACCTGATAACCGACTTAAAGATCGTCCAGATCGATGTGCGCATTGATGTGGAGAACATCTTTATCGGTCTCGTCAAAACCGGCTGGAGGCCAAACCTCAGTGAGCTTGTCAGCGCCATCCACCGGGCGCTGGAAAAACAGTGTGGCGGCGAGGTCGTCGCCACCACTGGCTACGCTGACTTTGACGAACTGAACCGCAACCACGGTGGATCGCGCAAGAACTGGCAACGCGAACTCACGCTGGCAGGCGCCGAAACCCGGTACGTCGTCAGTCACCACGGGAAAAACACAGCCGACATGAAAATTGCCAATGACATCTCTACGCTGGTGGAGCACTCCAACACCGCCGGCGTGATCGACGTCATTGGTCTGGCAACAATGGACCGCGACTTTCGACACGTCGTCGAAAAAGTCAAACAACGAGGCAAACGGGTAATCATCGTCGGACTTAAGAATGGCCTGAGCCGCGAGCTCGAGGCCGTCGCTGAGGTCTGCTACCTCGATGACTACCTTACGCTGCCGCAAACCAACTCCAACAACAGCGCCGCCGCCGCGCAACCTGAAGACGTGTCGTTCATGCTGAAGGTTGCGAGGTGGATGCACCAGCACCGCTGGCATCGCGTTTACCGCGATCGACTTGATCAGGAATTCGGTCACGCGACCGAACAACTTGCCAAGTTGAGCGGTGACGGATGGCTGGTGCCAACCACCGACAGTCCGGTTGACCGTCAGGGGCGTGCGAAGTCGCTGGAGTTCAACCCCAACCAGCCGTCTGCGCAAGCGGCTTACTACCTGGCGAAGTGGATCCCTGATCGGATCGACTTCTGCCTCAACCGTCGCCAGATGCCGTACGTCGATACACGCTTCCTCGCGATTGGCATGACCAACGATCGAACGCTCGGTCAGTTGGGGATCGCGCAGTCGCGTGTCGCCGCCGAAAACTGGCTCAACGCAGCAGCAAACGCAGGCATCGTCGTCGCTAGCGAACAACCGCATCCGCAAACGCCGACGAAGCTCATCACCGTTTGGACGCTGCCAACCACGAACTCAGACGCGCAGGGTGAACCAACCGTCGCTGCCGCGGCTGACGAAGACGCTGTCGCAACTCCGGCCACCGCGGTCGAAGATGCTGTGGTCGCGGAACAAGTCACAGTGGTTAACGCAAACACTGCGACCGCCGAGACCCTCGTCGCTGCCAATGTGGTCCACCTGACCACGCCGGCGCCGGCGGGCATCCCGAGCAACCACTTGCGTCACGTGCTGACCAATGGGTTGAGCGACAGTGAACTAACAACCATCACCTTCGATCACTTCCGGGACGTACATCGGAAGTTCGGAGGGGCGCCCAAGGTCGATCGCATCCAGGCCCTGCTTGAGTACGTCACACTACGTAATCAGCAGAGGGGGTTAATCGAAGCAATACGCGAGATAAACCCCGCCCTGGTCGATCAACCCGAGGTGCAACTACTGGCGGCGTAACTGCCGCTCAACTTGAGAGGCGGCGGCTGCGGTCGCCGCCTCGCTTTGTTTAAGTAAGGAAGGTTCTTGTGAAACAGATATTCGCGCTGAGCATCGGCATTGGCAGGTACGCAGAACTACCCAACCTGAAATGCCCACCGAACGACGCCAAGGATTTTGCTGCCGTGCTGCAAAGCGGCAGCGAGCAACCTCACGTCAAGCTAATCACTGACAAAGCAGCGACCAGATCGTCGATCAACGACGAACTCAAGTGGCTGGCGAATAGCGCGGGTCCTGACGACACGGCGATACTTTTCTTCAGCGGTCATGGTGGTCGGCAATCCGTAAACGCCGAAGACCTGGCTTTTCTGTGTCCGGTTAATGCGTCGCTAATCGATCCTGAAGGCACGTGCATCAGCAGTCAGGAATTGAATCGCGCTTTGAACGCGATCAAGTCTGAACGGCTGATCGTCTTGCTTGATACGTGTTTCTCCGGCGGCATGCGTGACGCCAAGTACCGTCACGCCTTTATCTCGGCTGGTCTGGGCAAGGATGACGTGAACACAATGCTCGATGGAAGCGGACGCGTGATCCTCGCCGCGAGCCGCCCCGACCAACCAGCGTGGGAGTTGCACGGAATGCGCAACGGACTATTTACGAATTACTTGTTGCGCGCCTTACGAGGTGATGTGGCACGGAACGATGGAAGCGTTTGGGTCAGCGACGTTTTTAGTTATGTGTCGCGCGGCGTTCGCCAACATGGATGTCAGAGTCCGTTTCAGAGGTCGGTTGGGGAAGACTTTGTGGTGATGACACGAAGACTTTCCCCAGCTTCGTTCACGCCTTATGAAATGGACCAGCGCCCGCTGCGTCGCGCGATGCTCGGCGCTTATAACCGGGACGAACTTTCCGTGCTTTGTCGCGACCTTGGTTTGACGATTGAATACTTGCCCGGCCGAACGCTCGAAACGCAGATCATGGATCTAATTGATTACTGTCATCTTCACGGAAAGTATGAAAGTCTGCTGGCGCGAGTGAAGGAGGACCGCCCTAACCTTGCCGTGGCCTGAAAGCGATTTACATCTCGCTCAAAGTAAAATGCTCGTGATCGTCAAACTCGATCGTACAGCCGCTGTTGGTATCAATGCTTGCCACGAAGAGGTAAATCACGACGAGGGAAAGTACCGTTGTCAGCAGATAAACACGGAGGTCATGATAGCGCTCCATCTCCGCGACTTTCTTGAAGGTAAGAACTCCGCCAATGATGAGCAGGGCGATCTCGAGAGGGCTTAAAAGGTCGAGAATCATGCTTCGTTAGACACCGCGACGTGAGTGGGTGTTCCACGTTGCACGACAATACTGTGAGGGGAAAATCGAGGAAATTTCGTGTAGCTCTTGAGGAGATTACTCTCTCATCTGCAGGGCGGATGCTCGCAGCCACAGCCTATTTCAAGAACGCCCGACTTCTCTGCGTTCTCGCAATACTCGCTGCAATACTTGCTATCGCGTCCAACCCTGCACTCACACACGCCGTGTGCGCATCTATCATCCTCTGCCATACCCTTGCCCGTCCCCTTCCTGAAGAGTGTTGCAATTCCGACTCGGCTTCAATGCTAGGACGGTAGAATTGCGCGGTCAAGAACACAGCAAAGGCGATAGTGTCTTAGTTTGGATTTTTCTCTGCGTCTGTCTCTGCGATCCCTGCGACTCTGCGGTGAATCAATCGCAAAGACATGAACCGCTGAGTCGCAGAGATCGCGGAGGCAGACGCAGAGGCAAACTCAGACACTACCATAAAGGCGACTATGGTTTTAGTTCGCGTGACACCTTATCCGGCAAATAAATTCTGGTGACGAAGTCGCTGTACTCATAGGACTTGTGACAAACACTACATTGCGTGAGCTTGCCTTGCGCGACAATCTTTGACGCAGAGCCATCCAACGCAAGGTACTCCCAGTCGCCGCTCTCCGGGTTGTACCCAGCTTCACGTTTGATCATCGCAGTCAGGAGCTCAGGCGTGGTGCTATCGGCACTTCCAAGCTTCTCCTTAACAATCATCGAACCGACGGGAAACTTCGGAGTAACCTTGGTCATCATCGCCTCGCGCCCCACCGGATTCACATATACCGAGATGTACTTGTGCAGGTGCGGACTTCTCTCGTCGCGACCTATAACCCTCCCGCAAAGATGGGCTGCGGCTGGCTCCATCAATTGCGGCGTCGGGTTCACTAAGGTCCATTGTCGATAGGTCGCCAGACTTGCCAGGGTGTCGGAAACGCCTGGAGCCGGTCGACTTGGAGGCGGGCTACCGGCAACCGCACAACCAAGCATTGCTACTACGGGGAGAAGTAATAGAACTGTCAGGATTGATTTTTTCATGTGAGTTACTCCACCAAACGTCTTGTGCTTCTGCGTTCCTCCATTAGAAGCACAGAGTTGATCCCGCGTGGCCCCACAATCATACTGCACCCACAAAAAATGAGGTATGCTCAGCAGCCCTCACCCAGAGAAGGTTCTCAGCGAGGATGGCCATATCCTCGAGCCGAAGGGTGATCGATGCGAGAAATAAACATTGAAGGTTACTCGCCTGACGAGATTCTTGATCTACCTGATGAACAACTGGAGGCTCTTGCGCTTTCAGGCTGGCCGCTTGTCTTTCGAGCCGGATCTGCGGAGATTCTTGGGAGATTCAAAGTCAAAGGCGATGCTCTAGTCGTCGAACTGGCACAGATCGAGGGTGGCGGCGAAGGTGTTCTGCCTACACTCGCTTTACTTACGCGAAAGTATGCGCAGCAGCGCGGTTTGAAGAGAGTCGAGTGGATAGTGCACGCAGTTCATTGTGCTCAACCCAACCTTAAACTCCGGCGCGTACTGGAACGAAGAGGATTTAAAATCGTTGATGTTGAGGGCGCCGGCGAAGCCTACTACCAGGTCGATCAAATCGATTGAGTTAGAAAATGAGACCACTACTAGCTACCTGCGCAATCATCCTCGCCTGTGCCGCCACGCTCGCGCAGAAGATGCCAAACCGCAACTCGGCAGGGATAAAGGGAGCGGTGCGAACTATTCGGATGGAAGGCCGGCAACTGTTGGCGGTGAAGTACCACCAATGGGGCGTGATGGTCTATACGGTCATTTTTGATGCTAAAGGCAGGATGATAGAAAGGGCGGAATACCTGCCCGGCGGCATTCCGGATACGAAGAACACCTCAGTTTACGACGACCGTGGAAATGAAATAGAGCACGCCTACTACACCCACGACGAGCTCACGCGCCGTACGACTACCAGGTACGACGCCAGGAATAGAAAAATCGAACAGCTCACCTTCGATCCCAACGGCAAGCAGACCAGTAAGTTTATCTTTCAATACGACAAGCGCGGCAGACGGATCGCTATCGAAATGCTCCCCGATGGCACGATGCAACGGCGCGATGTCGCGGTCCTGGATCGTCGCGGCAACGAACTTGAACGCACCGAATATAGTATGAGTGGCGCTGCGGCAGGTAGATACGTTGATACGTACGATGCCGCAGGTAACAAGACAAGTGAGGCGCACTACTACAAGAAGAGCGGCCGCTCACATACGACAAAGACCACTTATGTCTACGATGGCAACGGTAATGTGATGGAGGAAGCTTTCTACCGCGATGGCGCGCTCGACAACAAGAAAACTTACAAGCACGATGCGCACGGCAACCAGACCTCGGAAGTTGAAACTGACAGCAAGGGGCAGGTTAGCGGTATCCGGAATTGGTCCTATGAGTTTGATGGTGACGATAACTGGACTCGAGTCGTGGTTAGTGAACGCATCGACAAAGCGCCGGACGCGCCGCTCCAGCCGACCTACGAATACCGGCGGATCCTACGGAACGTCAGCGATGCAACGATCGGTTTGTGGAGCGCCGTTCGCAAAGATGAAGTGGCGCCAGTAGCAGCACTGCTGCGGCAGGGCGCCGATGTAAACGCGAGTCATCCAGATAGCGGAACACCACTGATGAAAGCAGCGGCGCTGGGCCATCGAAACGTTGTCCAGACACTCCTTGCGGCCGGCGCGACAGTCGATGCCAAAGATGCTGAAGAATGGACGGCGTTGATGTGGGCTGCGGAACAGGGCCGAATCGAAGTTCTCAACTTGCTCCTGGCTGCCGGAGCAGATCCGAATGCGAGGAATGAAGCTGGTGGCGTGCCAATTATGCCGGCAGCGTTAAATGGTCATACCGAGGTGTTGAGATCGCTGCTCGGAAAAGGAGCCGACGTGAACGCGACGGCCGACGACGGATCAACCGCTCTGATGGTGTCTGCCTTGAGGGGACATACCGAAACGTTGAAGTTTCTGTTGGCAAACGGCGCTAACCCAAACTTAAAGACGACGCATGGTCTAACAGCGCTCTTTTTTGCTGCGGCCAGCCGCAAAACAGAACCAGCCAACGCACTTCTCGAAAAGGGTGTGGACATTAACTCCAGGGCTAAAGGCGGCGTGACGCCATTGATGCACGCAGTTGAGGTGTCGGAGATTGGCGTTGTGCAACTGCTGATCGAGAAAGGCGCGGACATCAATGCGAAAACGGATGACGGCAGAACCGCGCTCAGCATCGCGGTTACGGCAAATCGCGGCGAAGTAGCCGAGTTGCTAAGGAAGGCCGGCGCAAAGTGATCCCGAAGGTCGGGTCCAGGCAGGCGCCCTCTTCATCGTAGATTCATCACGTAAATCTCATAGTTGCCGTCGCGGTTCGCTGGCTTTGCACAAAAAGTCAGGTTTAGCCTGCGAAGCAGGCGTGTGCGTAAAGCCTGGGGCGTGAGCCCCAGGAAACAAGATTAAATAAGGATCGGAGCCCGCGCAGCGGGTGAAAGCTGCACAAATCGTTGCGCTGTC
>JBIOVO010000154.1:0-12687 GCA_044867735.1 Pyrinomonadaceae bacterium
GCCCCACATAACCCCGTTGATTCAATCGCCATAGTCCCACCCCGCGGTTTCGTCCAACGCAGTTCTTTCTAAAGTGCTCGCCGCGCGCGCCCTACCCGCGGCGCATCGACTTTCTCCAATCCGCTCAATACTGCGGCGAGACTTCAGAAAGAATCCTCTGAGTTAGAAAGAATCCTCTGAGTTATCGAACGCCGGCGATATTAGATTTTTCTTGGCGACTGGCGACGAGGGTCCGCGACAACGCAAGGATTCTTGATCGAGAAGAAGATTGCTGCGGGAGCCGTTGTGGACCAGCAATCTGCGAGCCATAAAGGACGTCCGACAATAGTTGTTTCGGCGAAAATAAAATCAAGAACACAAATCAGGCGAGCAGACAAGATAGAGTTCAAAATGGCGATGGGATTTCATTGTAAGTCCTTGCTCCTCAACATCTTGATAATCAAGAATATCTATAGATATTCCTGAGAATCCTGAGAACTCAATCAAGTCGTTTGGAGTCAATTACTTCTGGCCTGATTTTGAGGTGACTTCTAGCCCTCGAAAAAAACAAAAATAGATTTTCCTGGTTTGGAATTTCGCTCATTCATGGTCTAAGAGTATGGATGCTGCGTCAATAAGCTGTTGCGTAATACAACGCGTTTGCGGGAGCGAATTCGCAAGGTGTTGGGAAACGCATACGTGCGAAATGCATAGTTTGTATGTGAATGCCGACAAATCAGGGCAGTTACTTGGTCTAATCGCAATGACGCAAAGCTTCTTCAATTAATCCTTGGGGATTTCCTCACGAATTCGCTGTGGCACATCCGTTGTACTAGTCGATTACCACCATGCTCGACGAAGACTTGGATCTCAAAGTACAAATCACTGACGTCCTTGAATGCCGCGTCGAAGGAAATAATCGCGTTAGTTGAGGCGCACCGAGATGTTGAAAGGAGATCGCCCGAACCATTACCAGAGTGGATGACGGCGGCACAGCTCGCTCGCTATTGGCAGCTCATCAATGCGAACGGAGAGCCGATCACGGCTGGGATAATGAAGTGGACCAAGCGGGCCGAGAATGAACATCCTCTGCCTCACACCTGCATGGGTGACTTATTGAGATTCAAGCGCCAGGATGTCGATCGCTGGGCGCAGGAAGAAGCTGCGTTTCGCAGATCTGAAAAGAATCGAAAGAAACTGCATCTCGCGAGTTAAAACAGTGACAGACCGAAGCTCCTGATAGAATGGTAGCGATCACTGAAAGATGGCTGCCACTCTTCGAAAGGAGAAAATGAATGGCAGTCTGGAAGCGTTACAACGGAAAGCGCGTCAAGGGAGAAGGGCCAAAGGGCAAGGGTACCTGGATTGTAGAGTTCAGACTAAGAGGTCACTACATCAAACAGGCCATTCCTGAAGCGCGGACCAGGGCAGAAGCAGAACAAGCGCAAACGAAAATTAAGCGGGATATCTTCGATGATAAATACAACCGCGCTGCAGGCAACAAAGACTTCATTGAGTTTGTCGATGAAGTGTTTGTGCCGTGGGCAAAGGCATCGAAGAAAAGTTGGCAGGATGACGAGGAGCGCGCGAGACCATTAAAGGAATTCTTTGCGGGCAAGCGGCTTCGCGACATCACGCCAATGCTGATCGAACAGTTCAAACAGCAACGCTTAAAGACGAAGACGTTACACAAACGGGACCGTTCACCGGCGACGGTGAATCGCGAGTTGCAAGTGTTGTCGAAGGTGTTCTCAATGGCTTACGACAATGGACTTGTAGAGATGAATCCGATGCGGCGCGTACACAAGCTACGCGAGGCACCGGCACGTGAGCGTTATCTAACGGACGAGGAGGAGAAGCGACTTTTCGCAGTTCTCGTCGGACGACGCGCTCACATCCGCCCGATCGTCGTCGTAGCTTTGCAAACGGGAATGCGACAAGGAGAAATCCTGGGCTTGAGATGGGAGCACATCAACTTCGATCAGAAGACGATTTATGTCGCCCATACAAAGACCGGAAAACCGCGGCGGATTCCGATGAGCAAGCCCGTCGAAGTGGAGCTCAGGTCGTTGAAGCAGGATGCCTCATCAGACGAGCATGCTTTCAGTTATGCACGCACGGGTTTGAAGTTGACAACCTTCAGGCACGCGTGGGAAGGAGCATGTAAGCAGGCGAGGATCTCTGGACTCAGGTTTCACGATCTACGTCACACGTTTGCGACTCGTCTCAGGGCCAAGGGAGTGCACGAGATGGACATTATGACACTGTTGGGCCACACCACATTGCAGATGACTTCTCGATACACTCACGCAATGCCAGAGAATCTCAGGACCGCAGTTGATTCTTTGAACAAGCGACCTTTGCCATTTCGTCCGAGAAGCGCGCCAAGATCGCGCCAACTCGCTACCGGGACGGATGGGAACTGATCAAAAGGGTGAGTGTAAGTCTTTGAAACGAAATGGCGGAGGGGACAGGACTCGAACCTGCATAGCCTTTCGGCCGGCGGTTTTCAAGACCGCTGCACTACCATTATGCGACCCCTCCGCAAGGGTGGCCGAAAGAATATAGCGCATGCTGCATGGGCGAACAAAACGGTCACGGATTGCACGGATCACCCGGATCGTGCACGATCTCTCGTAATGCGCGTCACCATCGGCCAAATCAATACCACCAACGGCGACTTCGAAGACAATACCGCCAGCATCATCCGCGCGATCGAGCAGGGAAAACGCGAAAACTCAGACCTCGTCGTGCTTCCCGAAACCTGCATTCAGGGCTACACATCCTTCGACTGGTTCCTCGATCGCGACGTGCAACGTTGCGCACTCGCTCCATTACAGAGAATCATCGACGCCACGAAAGGCATTACTGCGATCGTCGGCACCGTGCGACCGTCAGGCCTAAACACTGGCCGACGTCTCTTCAACTCCGCCGCCGTCATTCGCAATCAACAACTACTCGGCTACGCCGATAAAACGCTCCTTCCCGAGTATGACGTCTTCGATGATCCACGCTACTTCCAGCCCAGCCCGGAAAGACATCTGTTTTCCATCGACAACACCCAACTCGGCGTCGCAGTTTGCGAAGACTTCTGGAACGACAAGACTTTCTGGCGCGAACGACTTTACGCACACGATCCTGCCGACGAACTGATCGCCCTCGGCGCTGAAGTTCTCATTTCCATCAACGCGTCGCCATTCAACAAAGGCAAGATGGGCCAACGATGCGCAATGGTTTCGCATCGCGCGGAGATGGCAAAGATGCCGATCGTGTTTGTGAACCTCGTGGGTGGAAACGACGGCATCATTTTCGACGGCGCGAGCATCGTTGCCGACGCCGAAGGGAAGATCATTCTCCAGGCGCCGCCTTTTGAAGAGTTCATCGGCACTGTCGATCTCAACTCCGGTACGCCTGACACGAAATGCTTGCCCGGCGACGACATCGAGACGATTCACGATGCGTTGGTGCTCGGCATTCGCGACTACGCGCGCAAGAATGGATTCAAGCGCGTCGTGCTGGGGCTGTCTGGCGGAATCGATTCGGCGGTAGTCGCGACGCTCGCCTGCAAAGCGATCGGAGCGGAAAATGTTTTGAGTGTGATGATGCCGTCGCCGTATTCGTCGCGTTCCAGCATCGATGATTCGGTGGACCTCGGCCGGCGCCTCGGAATGCCAGTCATCGAACATCCGATCTCCGAAGCGTACGAAGTGTTGCTGAAAGAGATGAAGTTGTCCGCGCCTTCAGTTGAAAACAAGTCGACGGCGGCGGAAAACCTGCAATCGCGCTTGCGCGGCAATATCCTGATGACGATCTCAAACGCCGAAGGTCGTCTGCTGCTTTCAACCGGCAACAAGTCGGAACTGGCGCTCGGTTACTGCACGCTCTACGGCGACACGAATGGCGGACTCGCGGTGATTGGCGACGTGCTGAAAACCGAAGTCTATGCGCTCGCGAATTATCTAAACAAAGACGAGGAACTGGTCCCCAACTCAATCATTTCGAAACGTCCATCGGCCGAACTGGCGCCGGGACAGTTTGACGATCAGTCGCTTCCTCCATATGACCAACTCGATCGCGTGTTGCGTCTGTACTTTGAGCAGAAGGCGACGCCAAGTGAGATCGTCGAAACCGGATTCGAGCCAGGGTTTGTGCGCGACATTCTCAACCGCGTCGAGTCGCCGGCGAATGAATTCAAACGACGACAACTGCCACCCACGTTGATCATCTCGAGAAATGCGATCGGTATTGGACGACGACGCCCCGTGACACATCACTACAGGCGCGAACGCCTTAGTTGTTAACAATGCTGAACCACAAAGACACAAAGACACAAAGGAGTGTTCTTTGTCTTTGTGCGTTCGTGGTGCTTGCCGGCGCCGTCTCGGCCCAGACTCCACACGCGCCCACCGAAGCCGAAGCACTCGCCGCAGTTAAGCTGGCCACGAACCCAACTCTAAAACTCGCCGCGGCAGAAGATTTCATCGCACGGTTTCCTAATAGCAGTTCGCGACTCAGCATCGCCGAAATCATCGCTGCCGAGATCTTGAAAGTGAGAAATGGCGCCGTTGCGCTCTCGCTGCTGGAACGCGCGCACGCGATTTTCACACGCGAGCAGGAGCGAGAGATTCTTAAGCCCGTCGCGCTTGAAGCACAAGTGAGTGGCGAACAATTTGATTCCGCTTTTGTACTAGCGAAAGAGATACTGGCGAAGGATCCCGCGAACCTTCAGGTGCTAATCCAGATGAACCAGGCGGGCACCAATCCAGGCGTGAAGCACAATCGAAAGCTCGCGGACCAGGCGCTGCAATATGGACTGACAGCGATATCGATTATTGAAAAAGACACCAAGCCCGCGACGATCAGGGATGAGAGATGGGCCATTCACAAGGCGGATCTGTGGATCTGTTATCGAAACACGGCGATCCTCTATCTCGCTCAGCCGGAGCCAAACACACAAGAAGCTAAAGCACTGAGTTTGAAAGCATCAGCGTTGAAGCCGAATGAGCCGTTCAACTTTGCGCTTCAAGGGATCGCGCTCGATCTCGAGTACACGAAGCAGTTGGAGAGTTTCGCGAAGATGGCGGAGGGGGCGTCGAAACAGGAGGCGCGGAAGAAGCTGGATGGCTTGTTGGATTCGACGATCGACGCGTTGGCCCGTGCGGTAGGGCTGGCAACCGGGCGGCCACCGTATCAGGATCTGATAGCGACGCTGGTACCGAAGTTGACGAAGTACTATCGCGAGAGGAATAACCAATCGACGGTGGGCCTACAGGAGCTGATCAATCGCTATCGAGTGGCGCCGTAAAACCATCCACAGATTACACAGATTAGGCATAACTGGCGTAAACGGACTTCACCTTGTCGATAAACTCACGCCGGTCCACGACGTAATACACTTTCAACTTCCCCTCACCGGCAACTTCATCAAGCAACTTCTCGAAGATCTCAAACTGGTCGCCCTCGATACTGTGCGCAGCAAGATAACCGCCTTTACGCATCCGGCGAATCAACTCCATCAACGTCAATCGCCCTTCCAACGTTCGCCCACCATGCTCATGAGAACGGCTGACAAGATATTGGACCAGCAAACACTCGTTATAGAGCGGCGGTGCGAGGAACAGTCTTGAACCGTCACGTTCCCACCCATCTTCCAAGCGAGACGACGGCCGCACCGTGCGCAAGCCGTCGAACAACTCACCCCAATTCTCTTTCGGCGCTTTCCTTTCCAGGTAAGCGCGCGTAGCGGCGAGAAGCCAGCCGGGATCTTCGAGATCGAGTAAGTTGCGCAACGTGTCGAGCCAGTCGAAGAACGCACTTCGTCGATCCGATTTCACTTCAATCACCGCAAACTGGTCCTTCTTATTTTCGATACCTTTGACAAACTTCCGGCGCGGCGCATCAGTCGTCTTTCCGCCTTCGATTGCGTAAGTATCGAGTCGCGCATGCCAGCGCTTTGCAGCCTTGCAATAAGGACAGCGCGGATGCTTCTCGTCGCTGTCGAAGAAGGGACGAACTGCTTGTCTCGAAGTCAACTCCGCAACCGTCGGACTGTAACGTTTGATCTCTGAATACGCGGAGCGCGGCGCGAGACCGATCTGTTTGGTGAAGATGTCGAAGATACAAGCGAGACACACGAGCGTTGTGTATTCGGTGATGGTGCCGGGAGGAAAGTCGCTAAAATCCAATTCCTTCATAGGCCACAAAAAGGCACTAAAGTCACAAAAGAGAGGAAGTCAACGATACGAGCGACGGCTGAAGGTCGTTATCTGTATGGCCGACTGCGAGATCGAGTTCGGCCTCTACATCGCCGGAACCAACACCGAGGGATTTAAAGTCGAAGAGTTGATGGTCCAGTAGTTGTGATGGGGCAACGTTGCCAAGCGCGTTCAGCATGGACCCTCGTATGTGCGGGATCTCCTGCTCGAGTTCGGAGATCAATCGCTTAATGCGCGCTCGTTTGAGGTTCGACTGCGAGCCGCAGAGATCGCAGGGAATGATCGGGAACGCACGTTCGGCAGCGTACTCCGCGATGTCACGCTCGGAGCAGTAAGCCAGCGGTCGGATGACTGTGTTGCGACCATCGTTCGAGCGAAGCTTCGGCGGCATCGCTTTCAAAGAGCCGACGTAAAACAGATTCAGCAGGAGTGTGGTGATGATGTCGTCCGCGTGATGTCCGAGAGCGATCTTATTACAGCCTTCTTCGACAGCAACGTTGTACAGAATCCCGCGACGCAGCCGCGAACACACCGAGCAATACGTTTTGCCCTCAGGCACGAGCCGCTTGACGATCGAGTACGTGTCGCGCTCGACGATACGGAACGGAACACCAAGCTGACTGAGATACTCAGGCAGCACTTCCGCGGGAAATCCCGGCTGTTTTTGGTCCAGATTGACTGCCAATAGCTCAAAGCGCACGGGAGCGCGCCGTTGAACGTCAAGCAGAAGGTCCAGAAGCGTATGACTGTCTTTTCCGCCCGAAAGACACACCATCAGTCGATCGCCGTCCTCGATCATGGCGAAATCGGAGATCGCTTCGCCCATCCGGCGCAGTAACCTGGTTTTGGTCCTCGATTCGGTGCTCATTGCTCAAGCTCAGAATGCCACGAATTATAATTTTGTTACAAAGCTAGACACGAACCGCGGAGTTTGTCTATCATGGGAAGCCCGCTTCGGTGCGGCGTCATTCGTACTAGCGTTCAAGGCTAGGAAACAATCCACGACAAAAGGCAAGCGCGTCGTTTCGTTGCTTTAAGGTCCCCGGCCGGTGACTAAACTTCCGCGCCCCCATATTTACGGAGGTATAAGATGCTCAGGATAGGAAAGAATGCCAAGGATCAGGAAGATAACGACCACTCCAACCACAAGCCGGAGGTTCCTGATTACTCTACTGCCAGAAACTACTCCTCCTATCAGGGAACGGGTGTTGAAGCAAAACCCTCAGTTGAAGCTACTGCAAGTTCCGCTCGTGCCATGACGGAGAGCGAAACACTGGCCAAAGACATCAAGGAAGGCACGCTCAGCGGTTTCGTGGGCGGCGGTACTGTAGTCACCGGCGAAGCTAATTTTAAGGCCATGATGAGAGTCGACGGTCACCTGTCTGGCCGTGTCAGCTCGACGAGCGGCACACTCATCGTGGGAGCAAATGGTAAAGTTGACGCGAACATCGAAGTCGCGGTAGCGGTGATTCATGGAACGATTAACGGCGACATCATCGCGACCCAGCGACTGGAACTCGGCCGCGCGGCGAAAGTCAATGGCAACATTCAAACGCCGTCGCTGATCATCGAACAGGGCGCCGTGTTTGAAGGTAGCTGTAAGATGTTGCAGATGGCGACCCAGGCTGAGAAGGCCAGGAAAGAACCGAAGAAGGAAGAGCCACTCGACACCTCCAGAATGCAACCGCTTCGCGCCGATGCGAAACCGACAGAGATTCCGGCCGTTTCGAATGTCGTGAGCTAAGCGAGTTCGTTTAAGAGTTATTTGTGAAGGGTGGCTCGATTGGGCCACCCTTTTTGTTGTTGGGATCAAATCAGGATTTCGCACGCAAAGTCGCAAAGGCGCAAAGTTATGACCCTCCGGGCTGCCGCAGGTCTGAACTTTGTGCCTTTGCGCCTTTGCGTGCGAAATCCTAATTTGATCTTCAACACCTGATGTATCATTCAGCCCCATGCCCAACAAGAAACTTCGCCTACTCCTGGCCTGCCTGGTCCTGGTTTTGGTAACTCCGTGGACTCCTGCTCAAAAGCGTCAATCCGCACGAGTTCCGCCATCTATCCTGCTCACGATCACAAAAGCCGAGGACGAGCGCCGGTGGGACAACACGCTGCGCCTCTTGTTTGAGAGTTCCAGCGCTGCGATCCGTGCGCGCTCCGCTCTCGCAGCCGGGCGTATCGGTGACGAAGGTTCTGTTAGTGCGCTCGCTGAGTTGCTCCAGAAAGACAAGGACGCGAGTGTTCGTTCGATGGCGGCGTTTGCGCTCGGTGAAGTCGAATCGCCCGCCGGCGCTGAAGCGTTGTTGGCTGTACTTAAAGAGAGTCGGCCCGTTGGAGATCTGAGAGCGCGAACTGTCGAAGCCCTCGGCAAGATCGCCGCTGCCCTGCCACGAGAACAGGAAGCACGCCAACGCGAACTCGGCGCCGCGATTCTCACGGCGCTCAAGTCTGAGACTCAAAATAAGCAGTTCGTCCTCTTCGGCATCACGGCTGCACTCCGTTCACGACCCACTGACGCTGGCCCAACAATCGCCGGGTTTTTGACTCACTCCGACGCGCGTGTGCGCGCCGATGCCGGAAACGCGCTCGCCCGGCTGCGTTTGAAAGACGGCAACGAACAGCTACGAAAATTAATAGCCACTGATCTCGATCCGATCGTACGTGCGAATGCCGCGCGAGTCCTCGGCGTCACGGAGGACAAGCAGTCGTTTGAAGCGCTCGTGTCTCGCGCAACCACCGATACAGATTCCCGAGTCAGAGTCAGCGCCATTCGCGCTCTCGCTGCGCTTAAAGATCCGCGTGCGGCCGACCCGCTCTTGAAGCGTGGTCAAACGCTGATTCAAAAGTTCAACAACGAATCAGGCGACACGAATGAAGTGCTCGAAATCGCCACAACCCTCGGACGGCTCCTGGCCCAAAAGAATGATCAGCCTGCGATCGAGTGGTTGCGAAAAGTAAACAACTCGCTGAACCATATGGCGCCCGAAGTTGAACTCGCTTTCGTGCGCATCGCTCCATCAACTTACCTCACCGACTTCGGCGCTGGCGATGAGGCGAAGCGAAAAGTTCAGGAAACCATCCTGCTCAACTGGCGCTCCGCCGCAGGTGTCGCTTCCGGCCTCGGCGAGATCGCCGCACTTCCGGACTCAGCGACTAACAAGGCAGAGCTCGCTACGGCTGCACAAAACCTTCTGCGCGCTATGCTCGACTATCGCAACTCCGGCTTAACCATCAACACCCTCGTCGCAGTCCATTCCGAATATGCGATTCCCGACGTGCTCCGCGCGCTCGCAGCTTTCAAGCCCGCCGACGTGGCCACGGTCGCCCGCGCACACCTCAAAGAGACCGACATTATCGTGCGTGGCACGGCCGCCGATCTTTTAGGCGACCTTCCGCCCTCAGAAGAAACCACGCGCGCGCTCGGAGACGCATGGCCGCAGGCAGCGAACGACGTCCTGAACGACGCCGCACTCTCGATCCTCGACGCGCTCGGTAAACAAAAGACTGCCGGCGCAAATGAGCTGCTAAAAGAAGGTCTGAAATCCGGCGATCACCTGATTCGCCGCCGGGCCGCCGCTTTGCTCAAGGCAAACGGCGCCGGCGACTTCTCTTCCCAAATCGGCACCGTGCAAACCCGCAACACCGACGCGGATTACCGGCGCGCGCTGGGTCGAATCGGCCGGAACGTTCGAGCAGTAGTGACTACCAGCAAAGGTTCGTTTACTATTGACCTGCTCCCGGACGCAGCCCCACTGACGGTAGACAACTTCGTTCAGCTTGCCCAACGCGAGTATTTTCGTAACGTCACGATTCATCGAGTCGTTGCGAACTTTGTCATTCAGGATGGCGACCCGCGCGGCGACGGTAACGGAGGCCCCGGCTACACGATCCGCTGCGAGATCAACCAGTTGCTTTACGACCGGGCGATGCTGGGAATGGCCTTGTCGGGCAAAGACACCGGGGGCTCACAATGGTTTGTGACCCACTCGCCGCAGCCTCATCTCGATGGAGGCTACACCATCTTTGGGCGAGTAGTGGCCGGAATGGAAGTCGTCGATAGGATCGTTCGCGGCGACATAATTCAATCGATCGTAATCAGGCAAAGGCCCGGCAGATAGGAACCGAAGTGTCTAAGAAGTTTTACCCCTGGCGAAAAGATCGGAACGCCCCGGACGCTCTGTTTTTGGTGTGTTTGCTTGTCTGCGTTGTTTACGCCGCGGCCTTGAGTCAGGAGGCTAACAGCCAAACGCAGACGAAGCCTGTTGAACGACATCGGTACAAGATCGATTTGAAGATCGATTTCGATCGTTTTACTTACACGGGCGTCGAACGAGTACGCTGGGTCAATCGCGGTGATAAGCCTACTTCGGTCATCTACTTTCATCTCTATCCAAACTTGCGCTCGGGCGATCAGCAGTTTCTCGTCAATGGCACGGCTCAGGACAGCGATGAACCACGTCTCGACATCGTCGAAGTCAGAAACGGCGCCGACGACGTTCAGCTCTATTCCTCGCTGGACGATCAAGGGACAACGCTGAGGATCAATCTTCGCGAGCAGGTTGCGCCGGAAGCATCAGCCGAAGTCATCATCAAATTCAAAGGTTCGGTTCCTGAGATCGATCGGGATGAAACCAGTCTTACGACGCACGTCGTCAAACAGGTCAGCGCTGCTTTGCGCAGCGATCGCGAAACGAGGCGCGCCCGCGACATCAACTTCATCTGCCGTGGTGTGATGCTTCTCGGCACGTCGTATCCGGTGCTCGCGGTGCGCGACGGTGACGAGTGGCGACGCAAGCTCGAACCGTCTGTAGGAGACTTTGTTTTTAACGAAGCGGCCGATTACGAAGTAACGATCGCAACGAATCCGGGCGTCGAAGTTTTTACTTCCGGCACTGAGTCAAACGCCAAAGGCGAAAAAGGCGAGACGTTCACCGGAACAGCGCTGCGCGACTTCGCGATTCTCGCGGGACGTGGCTTGCGCAGCGAACACACCGAAGTGAACGGCATCGATGTCAGGTCGATCTACTTCGCCGAACATGAACGCGTCGGCAAACGCGCTCTCAATGTGGCTGCGAATGCATTGCGCGTATTCTCCAATCTCTTTGGACCACTGCCGTTCAAGACGATCAGCATTGCTGAGGCACCGCTCGTTGCGGGTCTCGGCAGTTGTGAGTTTTCGGGGCTGAACATCGTCGCCAGCGCTTACTTCGTCGACTTCGACTCGCCTACTGTCCGCAACCTGCCCGAGATCATCCGCGAGCAGCGACCGTCAGTGGAAGAGAGTCTTGAATGGGCGGTCGCACACTTGGTCGCACATCAATGGTGGGGCGCAGCAGTCGGCAACGATCCCGCACGTGAGCCATTGCTCGACGAAGCGTTAGCTGGTTGGTCGTCACTGCTTTACTACAGAAACACGTACGGCGAAGAGAAGGCGGCGTCAATCCTGAACGACCAGGTTCGCGGTGTCTACCGTCTTTATCGAACGTTTGGCGGCGACGACATGGACGCCAATCGCCCGTCGCGCGACTATCGCAATACTTTTCAATACACGGCCATCGTGAGCGCCAAAGGCGCGCTTATGTTCGTCGATCTGCAACGTTCCCTCGGCGAGGAGAAATTCCTGGCCGCCCTCCGCAATTATTATCAGGCCAATCTTTACGAGATCGCCCAACTGGAAGACCTGCGCATCGCCCTCGTCGCAGAAGCTCCAGTCGAACAAAGACGAATGATTGGACGTACATTTACCCGCTGGCTGACCGCGAAACGAGGTGATGAAGACATTGCGCCCCCCGATCAGGAGTTAGCAGCCACACTGGGTATCACCGCCAAACAAACTCCCCAAAAGTCGGGTGACAACCCTTTCAATGCTGTAGCGAAAGTAGGGAAGTTCTTTTGGCAACAAGTAACGCGTATTCGCTGAGAATTCCACGAGAGTCAAACGCAGATGAGAGCCTTGAGCGCCTCGGATGGCTGATGGACGATCTGTTCCGGGTTCCCGTGCTCGGCTGGCGCTTTGGACTCGACGCCCTCATCGGCCTGGTTCCCGGACTGGGCGACACCACCACCACGCTCGTTTCGTTCTACATCCTCGCCGCCGCCGTTCGTCATCGTGTTCCGAAGGTCACACTGCTGCGCATGGCTCTGAACATCGTGATTGATTACGTGTTTGGTTCGGTGCCTGTTGTCGGTGATTTCGCTGATGCGTGGTGGAAGTCGAATCAGATGAATATTGAGTTGCTGCGCAAGCGCGCCACGGTTTCACCGGGTGAAGCGAGAGAAGGAAGAGCGAGTGACTGGGTTTTTGTGGGAGGAATTATTTTAGGACTGACGGCACTGGCCGTCGCCAGCGCCGCCGTCAGTGTTTATCTCGGAATTCAGCTCGTTGAACTCCTCGCGGGTAATTAAAGCAAATCGGGTGGCCACCTCGGTGGCCGCCCCATCCGATGAAAAGCCACAAACGAAAGATGGGGTGGCCACGGAGGGCCACCCCTACAAT
>JBIOVO010000155.1:0-4062 GCA_044867735.1 Pyrinomonadaceae bacterium
AGGGCCACCCCTACAAATATTCTTACTAACTTAAAGAGCCGCATCACGCGCAAGCATGGCGGCGCCGATTGGAGCTGCATCAAGTCCGAGTTTCGCCGCAACAATCTCGGTCGCGTCGAAGCAGGGCTGGAAAGCTCGCCGTTTTACTTCCTGGATAATTGGGTTGAGTATCAGGGAACCGGCGTCCATAACTCCGCCCCCGAGCACGATTCGCTCGATATTCAACAGATTTATGACACTTGCGACGCCCGTGCCGATGTATTTTCCGGTGCGCTCTATCATCATCAGGGCGAAATCGTCACCTTCGTTTGCCTGGTGGGCCACGTCCTCGGCCGTAAACGACTTATTTAAGGCAAGACGGGAAAGAGACGACGTCGAATCGCGGTTGAGGCGTTCGCGCGCGCGGCGCACAATGCTCGGCGCGGACGCCACTGTTTCCAGGCAGCCTGTGTTACCGCAAACACATTGCAGTCCTTCCGTGTCGATCGTGATGTGACCAACCTCGCCAGCGAAACCCGAAGCGCCGGTCCAAAGTTTTCCATCGAGAATGATCGCGCCGCCGATTCCGATGCCGATCATCATGTAAAACAGGTTGCGACTGCCGCGGCCCGCGCCGACTTTGAATTCGCCATAAGCCGCCGCATTCGCGTCGTTTTCAATTTCGACACGTAGACCGGTGGCACGTGTTAATTCACCATGCAGGTCCTCCGTTATGTTTGACGGAAGATCTCGCGGCGAGACGACACGATCAGTTTGCCGGTTTACGAGACCCGGAATCGCAACTCCGATTGCTGCGACCGAACCGGTCAGCGAGCGCAGATCTTCAACCATGGCCGCGAGTTGTGGGACCAATTCTTTCGAGATACCAGCGATTCGTGCTTGTACGATGGCGCCGTATTCGTCGACCAAAGCGGCGCGCACATGTTCACCCGAAACGTTGATTCCGATGAAGTTCGCTGGTGGAGTGGTCATCGTAAATAGTCTTGTCTGGGCCGGAAGAAGCTTTGTGGACGAAGAATAGTCGAGGGTTCAGGGGCTGTCAAACATGCCCTTTGGGGAGTAGAATTGCGATCGAAAAGTGGCCTTTGGTTTTTGCTGCAAATAATTGCATCGGCCAAGGCCCAAGACCAAAGTCCAAAGGCCAATCATGGAGATTCGCAGAATACTTTTTCCCACTGACTTCAGCGAATGCGGTAACTATGCCCTCTCCTATGCTGCATCGCTGGCGCGGACATTTGGTGCTTCAATCATCTGCATAAATGTGATTGAGCCTATCGTGCCGACTGTCGGTTATTCGGGGATGACCGAACCCTTGCCGATTGCGGATATTACCGATCAACTTGAAGACTCAGCGGAGCGAGAGTTGCCGAAACTCGCGGAATGTGACGAGTGTGCGGGCCTCAACGTTGAGGAAATGGTGGTTCATGGCGAAGCCGCGTCCGAGATCGTCCGGGTCGCGAAAGATCGTGAGGTCGATCTAATTGTTATCGCGTCGCATGGGCGAACCGGCTTGGGTAGAATCCTCTTCGGTTCCACGGCGGAATCCGTGGTCCGTCATGCATCGTGTCCGGTTTTGGTAGTGAAACCTCCTCAGGAGGAACACTCTGAACAGTAGTCAACAAGTAGCCCTCCAGTTTATTCTGTCAGCCGCCATGGACTGACACTCTGTTTTCATAGCTTGCATAGTTCCGGAGTTTTCATAGCGCCTGGTTTTTTCATGCATCTCGACTTCGTCTACGAACTCCTTGGTCAGTACGGGCTTTACGCGGTTCTTATTCTCGTCATGCTGGAGGGAGATATCACGCTCCTTTTGGCAGGCGTGCTGGCTCACAGCGCGTTTTTTGGCGAGTACAGCTTCGCCCGCGTATTGCTTTGGGGGACCGTAGGTGGTTGCCTCAGCGATAACCTCGCCTATCTTGCCGGCCGTGGTTTTTGTGAAACTGTCAGAGAATTCCGGTTTTATCGCGCCGCCCAACCGAGGTTGGAACGGTTGACCAACAAATTCGGCCCCCTTTCGATCTTCTTATCCAAGTACATCTACGGACTTCGATGGGCCGCCTGCGCTTTCTACGGCGTGGGGCGAATGCCGTATTTGCGCTTTCTGGTGCTTTCGTTTGCAAGCTGTTTCATGTGGGTGTTTGTCCTGGCCGGCGCCGGTTACTTCTTCAGTGGCGCGGTGATGGGCCTGATTGGCGACTTCCAGCGGGTTGGAAAAGTTTTGTTGGTGATCGTGTTACTCGGAATCGTTGGTTTTTATCTCGCCGAGCGCTTCTGGATCTCGCCGAAGGTTGAAGAAGCAGATCCCGAACGGCTCCAGGAGTTCGAACACGTTGCCAGTGAAAAGTTCCAGGACCTCAAGCAGGAGTTTCAGGAACACATCCCGTTCAAACACCACCAGCGGCGTGGCGATCAGAAGAAGCGTGAGGGGGATGCTGATTGATGCTGATTAAAGACGGTCTTTGGCCTTGAGTCTTTGGCCTTTTGCACTCAAGGCCGCAGTTAGGCGAAACTAACCTGTTCGTGAACTATCAAGACCAAAGCCCTAAGACCAAGGACCAAGTTTGATTCGCCAATGATAATTGAATCTATTGCACCTCCGCGTGTCGACCTTGCCGGCGGCACCATCGACATCTGGCCTCTTTATCTTTTTCATCCAGGCGCCACGACCGTAAATTTTGCACTTTCACTTAATGCGCGTTGCCGCATTGAGACGCGAGACGACGGGCGCATCATTCTGGAGTCGCGCGACCGCAAAGTTTCTTTTGAAACTACACTCTCGGCAATCGAGGATCTCCTGCTCGAGGAACGCCTCGAGTTGGTGTCAAAGCTGGTCCACTTCTTTAAGCCCACCACCGGGTTTCATTTGGTGGCGGAAAGCAGCGTACCGGCGGGCGCAGGCCTCGGGGGTTCGTCGGCGCTCGCGATTGCCTGCATCGGCGCGTTGAACCGGCTGGTGGGTAATCGCTATGACGAACGAAAGTTCGTGACGATCGCCGCGAACGTCGAATCGACCGTGATCAAGGTCCCGGCTGGTTTTCAGGACTACTATCCACCGCTTTTCGGTTCTGTCTCGGCCATTCATTTCCGTGCGGACGGGATCGAACGCGAGGCGCTGGAAATTAACGCGGATGAGTTGGAACGACGCATCGCGATCTGTTACACGGGTGAACCCCGACTCTCCGGGATCAATAACTGGGAAGTTTACAAACGCCACATCGACGGCGACTCGGAATTGTTTGAGTTGTTTGAAGGAATTCGCGACTCCGCGCGCAGCATGCGTGAGGCGCTGCTGGCGGATGATTGGGAACGCGTTGCCGCAGTGATGAAGCAGGCGTATCCGAATCGAAAACGTCTCGCGCCCACGATCACGACGCCACAGATGGACATGCTGGTTGAGAAGGCATTGGCGAACGGAGCCGAGGCCGCGAAGGTTTGCGGCGCCGGTGGCGGCGGATGTATCGCGTTTCTATGTGCCGCAGGTAGGCGCGCGGACGTGGAAGCCGCGCTCGCCGCTGAAGAAGGCGCGGAAGTGTTGGATTGGAAACTCGCCCGCGAAGGGTTAGTTGTTACGCAGGAGGACTAAAACAGTACTCGCGCAAAGGCGCAAAGACGCAAAGGTCTGACCTCTGGCAGCCGAAGGTCAGACCTTTGCGTCTTTGCGCGAGTATGCTTTTTCCGGCGTTACCCGCCCTCAGCTCTTTGCTTCGCGGCTGCGGAGACTTTGGCGAGTCGTGCGACTTTCTGCTCGAACGTCTCGCCAGGCACTGGACCAGTATCAACAACTCCACAGTAAGTCGATCGCTTCATCAACGAGCGGTCTGCATTTCCCGTCGGTTTGTGTGCTGGGGCTGAACTCGATGCGGGTGGCGGCGGCGCCGTGGCTGCTTCCGATGCTGGCGGCGGAACTGACACGTCAGGAGCAAGCTCCGTCAAGACTTCAGGCGCAGCCCCGACCGGCTCCGGCTCACCACCTTCTTCCGCGCGTTGCTTCGCGGCGGCCGATACTGCCTTTAACCTCGCGACCTTCTGTTCAAACGTCTCACCCGGAACTGGACCAGTATC
>JBIOVO010000156.1:0-73044 GCA_044867735.1 Pyrinomonadaceae bacterium
GTTCCGCTGAGAGATAGTTGTGGTCGAGGAAGTCAGGCGCAAGGACAATCGCGCGCATCTTCGTCTTGAACTCGTCGGTCTTGGTCCAGTTCCAGTACTCTTCCCAACACTGCAAGTAGTTTGGACCAGCGCACCCCTGTGTTTGCATGATCTGCTTAGGAGCGTCTGGCGTTGGTAGCTTGCTGGAATGGCAGCGTGCGCAGTTTTCCGCGAAGATGACCTTTCCGTTATTCACTCGGGTGACATACGCAGGATCGGTCGGCTTGCCGTTATTGAAATAGCTTGTGCCGTTTGGCGCTGCGCTCAACTTATGGGGCAGCGCGGCTTTGAGGAAGAAGCGGGCCATGTTAACTGTTTGCGCTTCAGTTGCTTCCCAGTAGCTCGAGTTCTTGCGAGCAACCGCGATCTCGATCGGCGTCACGGTCTTGCCACCAACGAGTGCGTTGAAGTGCAGCAGCCATTCTTCACTAAACAGACCGATGTTGAGATAGACGCGATTGAGCGCGCCCAGCGCGCCAACTGAGTCAGATCCGTCTTTCAAAACACGCGGCGACAAGACAGTGTTCGGCGGCGTGAAGAACTTGGTGAGCGGATCTCCGGCGGGTACGTAGTCGTTCAACTGTTTGTTGTTATCGCTGCCGGGTCCAAGAGTTTCTTTGCCAAAACGCGTCGCTTGATCGAGACGTGGTCCAAGGTTGTAGATCGCGTTCATCGTACGCGGATTGTTGATGTTGTCGGTGGAGACGAGGGACGTATCCAACGCTCCGGGTCGAGACGTATGGAACATCTGATAGACGTAAGTGCCCGGATCTGACTTCCAGTCGAAGATTCGATCGATCCAGAAATACTGCGCCCCGACGCTGTTGTTCAGGTTTTCCCATTTCGGATGCTCGGGATCTGCGGGCGGTTTTGTCGGATCGGGACCGACGTGACAGAAGGCGCACGACATACCGACGCGGTACGGACGAACGAGATCTTTCGAGTAGTAGTAACCGGGATCGTTGTAATAACGCTCGGGATCCCATCGTTCCGCGGCTGCGGCGTCAAAGTTTGGATTCGGAAACAGTCGCAAGCCGACGATTCCCGTCGCATAACCGTAGAAAGAACCGACCGGCATCTTGCCGTCTTTCGGCAGGTGCTGATTCGGACGTCCGGCAGGCAAAGGCTTTCCGCGTGAACCGATCACGACTCCGGGATACTTCGTCTCGTTTTCAAAAGGATCGGGAGGACATTCAGGCGAGACGACACGCTTGTCGAGCCAGAGACCGAAGCGTTGTGGATCCGGACCGGTCGGTTTCTCGAAACACGGCTCGTTGACGAGTCCGAGGTAGTACCAGCGATTGTCGCGACTGTATTTCAGCCTGTCGTTCGGATCCGGCGAGATCGGGTTTGGATACGAGGAAAGCGACTTCAACAGATCCAGCGCACCGAAGCTCGTGGTGCCGATCGTGTCCCAGAAACGATCGTTGCCGCCGGTCCAAACCACCCACGTGTTGCGACCCTTGACTTCGTCCGGCGTGAGCGGGATCGCGCCATCCATGTCGCGGAAGTAATCCTCGTCGGCGGCAGGAAAAGACGTCGGCGCGCGATTTACTTGTCGCGCTTCGTCAAGCACAGTTCCGGGCTTGGGTCCCTTGTGTGAGAAGAGCCGGTAAACGATAAACGCAATCGGAATCAGCAGCACGATTACGATGATGAGCAGAATTTTAGTTTTTCTTCCGGGCATGGAAGGTTCGCTCCTTTGATAGATATGTCGAAACTGGCGATAACGTGTCAGCGATCACCGGTGCACGTGGAAGTTTTTGAGATTTGGATTGAGTTCGGCGGCAGCCTTCAGGTAACTGGCTCCTTTGCCGTTTGGACTGGCGGCCGTGTAGATCATTCCGGCCGTACGAAACAATCGCGCATCTTTGGCGCCCGACGACAGCGCTTCATTCATCAATTCGAGAGCTTCGGAAAACTCAGCGGAGCGATATAAAGCCCACGCGAGTGCAGCCAGAGTTGAGAAGTTTCTTCTCAGTTCGAGATCTTTTCTCGCCCACTTGACGGCCTCTGGTCCGTTTTCGTCCACGTCCGCGTAAAAGTCGGCGAGATGATGGTAGTAATGAACCTCGCCGCGTTCGGCTGACTCGAGAAATCCGGCTCGCGCTCTATCCAGCCACTCGGTCGCAGCCGCAGTTTTCCCCATCGTTAAATAGAGTTCACCGAGTGCCTGCTGAAAGTCAGGGCGAGGGACTCGCTCGACGACGTTTCGATAAAGCTTTTCTGCTTCGTCAAACTTTTCTTCAGCGCCCATGAGTTCAGCGAGATGTTCCTGGACCATCCAGTGACCTGAGTAAGCACGTTCAGCGCGTTCGTAATGACTTCGGGCTCTTTCGTAGTCGCCACGACTAAGGTCGAGAACTCCTCTTTGCAACTCGAGCCATGAGTAGTGACGCATCTGTTTCGCCGTCAACTCATCCGCAGCTTCGTCATACAGACGATCGGCCTTTTCAAAATCGCCCATCTTGAAATTGAGATAAGCTAGACGTGCGAGCGCATCCCAGGTGCGTTCTTCTTCGATCAATGATTGATACTCATCAGCGGCGGAATGATAACTACCCAGTTGAAAATCGAGATCGGCTTTCAACGCCCGTCCGGGAGTGCTGAGCAGCAAGTCGCGGCCGAGTTGCAGGTCTTCCGCAACGTCGTGGAGACGATGGAGTTTGAAGTGAATATTGGCCTTGAGAAAGTATAGATCGCCACTGGGTCCAAGATGACGAATCGCGTAGTCGAGCGTTGCGTCAGCATCGCCGAGTGCATCAAGGTTGCCGGTGAGCGAGGCGCGTTGGTACTGAAGGTACGCAAGCCGCGACACCTTCACGCTATCGACCGGAAGGTTCAACGCGCTGCCGTTTAGCTCGGCGAGGCCTTGATCGATTCGCGCGAGCTCGTTTTCGAAATCAGTTCTTTTCCCGATCATGCGGATCTCGGTAGTGGTTGAGTTTGCCAACGCCTTCGGCGTTTTTTCCCGACGGCGGAGTGAGGCCGCGAGCGGATGAGCCACCTAGTGCGGCTCTGCTAAATAAGGAAAGTCGCTCAGAAACTCTTTATCGTTTTTCATCGGGTTCGGCACCGTCTTTGGTTCGATCGGCGCGCCGTTCCATAACGCCGGGTCGTTTAGCAACTCGACGTGATATTTCTTCCCATTCAACTCTGCTTCATGATCCAGGAACATGGAAAGAAAGCGCGTCGCGACTTGATCTTCAGGGCGGCGCCCAAAGGGCCACGTTCCGGTGGTGTCCAGGTCAATCGCGCAAACGTTTGGCACGAATATCTCGAACGGGCGACGCAAAGGAATGTTCAGTCCCTTGGGATTCCAACTGTTGTCGGGCATGTTGAGACTCTGGAAGAGAGTCTTCTTCACACGCGGAAATGCCAGGGTGACCAATGAGTAGGTTTTATGAACTGAGACAGGTGAGTTGTCGTGATCGAAAGACGTTTTCAAGCCGAGGGCGCTGATGGATGGTCCAAAGCCCCAGCCGAGATGGGCGAGTCGCTTGATGAAGTGTGGCGCCAGCCAGAAGTTGTTTGCGCCGAGCTGGCGGTTGTCTTCACGTTCGCTCAGTGCCGCATCGGCGAAGGGTTGTCCATCAGTATCGACGAGCTTGTACTTCTTCAGTTCGTCGTCGAGTTTTAGCTGACCGATGAGCGCGATCGGATGCTCAAGCCAGAACGGATGATCGGGAATCGTCTCGATCTTGTCCGCTGCTTTCAGGACCCAGCTCTCGCCCCACGTGTTAACGATGCGGTTATGGTCCGGCGACGTCGTGATAAAGGCGAGCGGGATTTCAAGAATGATGGCATTGATGTTGATGCCGGCCTGGCAGTCTCTGCCGCTGTAAACGAAACGAAAATTGCCGTTCGCGTCTTTGTAGAATTTGTCGCCGTTCCAGGTGTGCGGTCCCGGCGGCAGTTCGCGCTTGTTATCGCCGTAGCCCCACTCCGGATCGTTTGGATCGAAATTGAAAAGATGATTGCCTTCGAGTTCGAGCAATGTCTTGGGGATCTTAAGCTCGCGTGAACCGGCCATCGTGTGCGGGACGCGATAGAACTGGGGCGCGTAATTGATCGAACGAAAGAAGCCGGTGAGATCGTTGAAGAACGCGTCATCGCGGCCGCCGATGTAGGCTTTGATTGCATGGCCGTCGGGCGTGTCGATAGTCGTGACTTTGTTGGTGTCGATGACGGTTGAGAAGCTGGCGCCAGGGAAGTCGATAAACTTAACGGTTGCGCGCTGGCTCGGATCGACAGTCACGCGGATCTCAGACGCCTTTGATGGTCCCAGAAACTTTTCCTTGATGGCATCGAAATACCTGAGCAGTCCTTTAAGGTTGTGCTCGTCAGAGCCGGGGCCTGCCACTCTCGGATCGGGAGAAATCTGAATTCGATACAGCATGTCGGTGTCGAAGACACCAGTGGCCGGAATCGAAGCAAAAGTTAGTGCGATAACTACCTTCTCGCCGCCGTCAGTGTTTGGGCTGGGGAAGCCGAAAATGTCATAAAGATCGGCGGCGCTGATATCGATATCCGAGAAGATCGAATTGACCGAATTAGGATCGTTGTGGTCAGCCATGAGGCGGCCCTTTCTTCCGACAACAAGTGTGTTTGGGCGTTAGTTTAAACGAGCGGACGCCAAACGATCGTCTGGATCAGTCATAAGCGGGAGCGAGGAAGCTAACCTAAGCAAACACTGATCGTTACGTCCGGTTTCAAAAACGCGGCGCATTCTATCAGCGAGGTATTAGGGTGTCAATAAAATGGGCCAGTTTAAGACACAAAAAGCACATAACAGATTTGTCCAAGGTCTTTGGCCTTGGAGTAATAGTGTGTTGCTCAAACATTGTTTGGGTCCCGGAGGGACCAGATGTTTATAGTCGCCGGCCCGCCCCAGGGACCGCGCTCCAGCGGAGCGCGATGTCGGTGCAGCAACAACATTCGGCTTCGCTGGAGCCGTAATAGATTTTTAGGGGCGTGGCTATAAACATTTGGTCCCTCCGGGACCCAGCCCTAACCTAAGACCTAAGAAGGAAAACTAATCACCAGTCGTCGCATACGTCGTGCAGTACAGAACCACTTCTTCTGCGTCTTCTTTACTCATCGTCGCGAAGTAAACAAAATGACTTGCCTTTGGGTAAGCTGCTATTTTTTCTTTGGCCGTCTTTGCTAGCGCTTCCCTGATCTCGTCGTCATCTGCGTCGGGAAAACCGCCGCACCCGTCGCCATGAGCGGACCATCCCATAAACTTGACGCCCTTTGTGTAATAGCAGTAGTTCGGTGCGGTGGTCAGTTCCGCCATAGCCGGCGTTCCTCCCGCATCCGCGTGTATCCAGTAAGCCAAAGACGATTCGAGCCGCGCGTCGAGTTGAAAACGCTCCATTAAACATCTGTGGAAACGCCTGTCAGCGCATAGCTGTAGAAAACCCATGACCGGGTAATCTTCTGAAAAGCTGCATTTGTGTTCTTCACTGAGTCCGTCTGATAGATTGCCGGATTGATCGTTCATGACGACCTCCTGAGAGGGAATTGGTGAGTCGAGCGCCGACATGGTGAGTGCAACGGGCAGTTCAAGTCAACGATAATTGTTGACGCCAGTAACGGTTCATATTATTTCTGAGGCAAATGATGACTAGAACAATCAGCAGAACACTAATCGTAGCCGGCTTGATCTTGTGGTTTGTGATTTTGTCTTACGGACAGAGCACCAAAAAGGCCGAAGCCAGAATGGTGCGGGAACCTTTCGCCGGCGGCGACGCGATGCACGCGATTCAAGAGGTTGCACTTGACCTGAAAGCACAGGCGACGGCCATCGGCGATAGAGTGGCTGTGCGGGTTTGCTCAAAGGAGAAGATGCCGGTTGCATTGTTGACCGCAACCGCCAGCCCGTTCCTCTTGCGCGATCAACTTCAAGATTACGGCTTCCAAACCAGGCTCATTCTGTTTCTACGCTCGGAAGACTGTCTTGCGCAGGATACTTCGATTGCGGTAACGGAGTTCTGGGTCGTCCCAAGTGGAGCTGTACCGCCTCCGTCGGTCGAGTCGGTCCGAGCTGACCAAGCGGACGTGCAAGTGGTGAAAACTGCCGACACGATCAAAACGGCGCAGGATTATAGTGCGGCTTTGCGAGATCTGATCCGAAGAACGAGCAATCGAGCGGACGTAGTTGCGGTCGTTCTTGGTTCTTACTACACGCAGCCAGGAGCTCCACTACAAAAGAACTTGCAAATGGCCAGGCGGCTGCTGGAGCTTGGCGACGTACAGGCGAGTCGCATCTTTACGCATGCCGCGCAATTCAGCGGCGTGAGTGACGGGGAGCAGCGTGAGCCGGCCTACCCGGGACTCTTCGTTTTCAGCACTGGAGTTGATGCAGTGATGGAGGCAAGTGAGTTAGGAGTAGATGCGGAAGTTCCGGGCCGCTCGCTCAGGTGGATACGCATCGCCGAACCCCACTTCGCGCAGAAGGGGTTCAAGCTGGAGAGATACACGATCGTCGTCTTCGAGGACGATGAGCACGTGGCAGTGATATTACGGTCCTTCGATGCGAATCCAATGAGTCGCGGGAGCAGCGGCACCTATCCCGGTTACGAAGTCGAGATCAGCAAGAAAACGATGAAGATCACCGATGCTCACTACGTGCGCTGATCGTCATGTGCTTTTCGGCCCGGTTTTAACCACAAAGACACGAAGACACAAAGGCAGAACATAAATCTTTGTGCCTTTGTGTCTTTAGTGGTTAAGAAACGTCGGTTGGCTATGGGTCAATTCCGCCCGGCGACCTTCAACCGTGCAGCACTTCGGCAGCTGCGTCATCGTCGCCAAAATCGTCGTCTCCACCCGCGTCAGTAATTCCCATATCTGGTTCCGGTACCGGTGGGCCATTCAGGACCAACCCTCTAAAACGTTCCCAGGGGAAATTCGCGCCGGGGTCAGTGCGTCGTTCCGGGTCTAACTTGGCATGCGAAACAACATGTCTCAAGTTTGGGTATTTGCCCCAACAAAAGCGAACGATGCGAGCTACCGCTTCAACCTGCCAGTCGGAGTAAGCATCGCCGCCATTGGCTCGGTTAACGATTTCAATCCCGAGCGACCAATCGTTCACTCGGCGCGCATCATTGTTTACGTCAGGGTGGTGTTTGCTGTTAAGCACGTGTGCGGCCGCACGGCGCTCGGGCGCGCACGCCCAGACGAATCTGCCGTGCTGCGGCTCGTCTTCGTCCGGCACGAGCCAATGAAAACTGGCATTGCCGGCCCGCATCACCGATACCGCTCCGTCCGAAGTAGTGCCGGCTGTTGCGTGAATCACCACGGCCTTGACGCTGTTAATCGGGTCTCCGGGACGAGCGCGGGTGGATATGGCCCAGAAGTCTTGAATCCGGGGGTAAAACTCTTCCGAGATGGTTGCGTTTGTCGGCCGGTTGTTTGGATCGAGGTCAAATTGAAATTCAGCTGGATTAGGCATGGACTTAATCTCCTGAGGTCCTGAGTTCGTTCGAAACCTGTTGCTGAGATTAATGAGGAAAGTCAGATTTCCATTTCACCGAGGAGGTTTTGACAGGATTACAGGATTGTTCATCACAAGAGAAACATCCTGCTCATTCTGTTAATTTGTGGAAGGTGGTGCCGGAGGTCGGACTCGAACCGACACGAGGAGTGAACCTCGCCAGATTTTGAGTCTGGTGCGTATACCAATTTCGCCACTCCGGCTTTCAAGGGATGGACATAATAAGGCCGTTTCAGACGCAGCGCAATAGCCCCGCCGGCGCCTCACCATTAATCACACCTTGATACAAAATCGCTTCAAAATCCGTGTTTCATCCGTGGTCATCTGTGGCTAAACGCTTCTGCCACACGCCTTTAACCCTTGCGTAAAAACATGTTTGCCACAAGTGTCACAAAACAGCTAGAATGCCTGAGCCAGGTACTGGCAAGGCATAGCGCCCTAAACCCATCGTCCCTCACAGCAATCTAAGCTCTACTAATTTTCTTGCCGCCATGTCCTGCCCATTATCAGGAGAGACCAAATGCCGACAATTGTGTCGCCCCGCATACTGATAGTAGATGACGAAATCGAAATAACCGAGATCCTTGCTGATTTGCTCAGCGAGGATTACGAATGTCTCAAGGCAGGTTCGGCTGAGGACGCGCTCGCACGTCTCCACGAAGGCGAATTCCATTTGGTGATCAGCGACATCACGATGCCAGGCATGAGCGGTCTGGACATGATCCCGCACATTAAGGAGTTCTCACCGCAAACGGTCGTCGTGATGATCAGCGGCATGCAGACGGTTGAGAGCGCCATTGGCGCCTTACGTCTCGGCGCTTTCGACTACCTCATGAAGCCATTCGACCTGCGCCAGGTTGAAGCCGTAGTCAAACGCGCACTCGAACATCACGATCTGGTCACTGCCAAACAACGTTACGAAAACCATCTGGAAGAACTGGTCGAACAACGCACCGCCGAACTCGATCGCGCATTGAACTCTTTGGAAGGCGCGTATCGCTCAACTTTAAAAGCACTGACCGCCGCACTCGAAACAAGAGACTCAGAAACTCACGGACACTCCGAACGAGTAGTCACTTACAGTCTGCGTCTTGGTCGTGAATACGGATTGAATAGCGAAGAGATGAAGTCTCTGGAGTTCGGTTCACTGCTGCACGACATCGGCAAGATCGGCGTACCCGATTCGATTCTTCGCAAGCCAGCGAAATTGACGGAAGAAGAGTGGGTGCGCATGCGTGAACATCCGCTTCACGGTCAGCAGATATTGCGCGGCATCGAGTTTCTCCAGGGCGCGTCGCGCGTGGTGGCCCAGCATCATGAGAAGTGGGACGGCACGGGTTACCCACTCGGCTTGCGCAGCCACGAGATTGATATTTGTGCGCGGATCTTCGCAGTGGCGGATGCGTTCGACGCGATTACGAGCGATCGTGTGTATCGTCGCGGCAAGCCTTACGAAGCGGCAGCGCAGGAGTTGGACGACTGGGCCGGAAGGCAGTTTGACCCGAAGGTGGTTGAAGCCTTTCATCGCGTGCCGAAAGAAGATTGGGAAGCGCTACATCGACAGTCGTTGATGCCGAAGCCGGATCAGTTTGATGTGCGGCAAGTGATGCAAATGATGGAATCCCGCCTCGAGGCCGCGATCAGCTAACCACAGATTTCACGGATTTTGCGGAGTTGGGACCACGTATCCTCTACGTGCGTGAAGACTAAGACCAACTCGACGTGAGGTCACGTCAATGCGGCGATACTCGCCCGGAGGCGCTTCGGCGAGTGGGCGTTTCGGACGGTACGTCACCACGTATTCGGCGCCAATCGCTCGCGCCACTTCGTTCGCCTGGGCCAACATCTCATCTCGATTCAGCGGCAACATCATCTTGCCGCCGGTCTCTTCAGCGACATTCTTCAAAGCAAGCTGACTCTTCTTAACTTCCTCTTCGTAAGCTTTTCGCTGCTTCTTCATCGCGGGGTCGAAACGAATGCCGATACCGAACCAAGGCGATCTTGTCTGTCCGGGAGGAAGTGTCGGATCGGTGGCGGTGATCGGATCTGAACTCGGCGGACGTGGACCAGCGATCACCGGTGAAGAGTTCTTATCAGCTTTTTGCCGCACAAACTCTGTATAACTGATGATGTGTACTGTGGCGCGCGCCGCCATCAGTTTCTTCATCGCTTCCTTGCGATCGACTTTCACGCCTGGCGTATCGACGCCGTCGGTGATCATCACCACGTGACGGCTGCCTTCGGGGCAATCCTTTAGTTGGGCGCCTGCATTCGCAATCGCTTCAGAGATTCTCGATCGTTTCGTTGAAGCGAGTTTGTTCTTTAGTGTTTTTAGAACGGCTGCCTTGTCCGTGGTCCAGGGCTGCAACATCTCGGTCGAGTTTCCCGATTGCATCACGGCGATCGACACGCCGTCCTGAAGTTTAGCTACCAACTGCGACGCCACCTGGCGCGTCAGGTTCGTACTCTTCGACATGCCACCGAGACCGCTCACCTCACCGCCGGTATCCAGCAGGAACAGAACATTTGCCGAAACATGCCGCACGCTTCTGAGTTGTTGAATAACGCCGTCTTCAAGCACGAGGATATCGTCGAGCACGAGGGTCGGATCGTAGTGTCCGTAGGCATCGAGAGCGACCACCGGGAGCCGAACTTCCTCAGTAAAAACCCTTACAGGTTCCTGATCTTTGTCAGTGACAGGCGGCGTTGGTGATGGTTTGGGGTCTTGTGGCTGGGACGTTTGTTGGCTGGAGATCCGGGGCGCGCCGACTGCCAAAAGCGCCGCGATAACCAGAAGTCCAGTTGTGCGTTTCAGCCCAAACATTGCGGAATTGGCACTTTGATGCTTAGGGAAAAGGTGCGTTGCCCCGCTTACGCGCCTTTTCGCGCTTGAGCCTGCACCGCCGTAATCGCTATTGCATCGACGATGTCCTGCGCCGTGCAGCCGCGTGATAGATCGTTCGCCGGCTTATCCAGGCCCTGGAGAATCGGTCCGATTGCGGTGGCGCCGGCGAGTCGCTCGGTCAACTTATAAGCAATGTTTCCTGCCTGCAAGTCCGGAAAGATCAAAACGTTGGCACGTCCTGCCACCGGTGATCCGGGCGCCTTCGATTGCGCCACACCCGGAATCAACGCTGCGTCCGCCTGAAGTTCTCCATCGACCAGCAACTCTGGCGCACGCGCCTTGATCGTGCGCGTCGCTTCGACAACCTTGTCAATCAAACGATGACGCGCGCTTCCTTTCGTTGAAAAAGAAAGTAGCGCTACTCGAGGTTCCACGCCGATCAGTGCTTTGCACGAATCGGCGGCGGCGAGAGCGATTTCAGCTAACTCCACTGCACTCGGTTCGATCACTACACCACAGTCCGCATAGATCATCGCGCCATCGTGTCCGAACTCATTATTGCGCAAGGTCATCAAAAAGAAACTCGAGACGAGTTTGAATCCGGATCTGACGCCGATGCAGTGCAAGGCTGCGCGAACTGTGTGCGAGGTTGTGTTCGTAGCGCCCGCAACTGAACCGTCAGCCAATCCCGAACGGACCATCAAATTCCCGTAGTACAACGGATCTGAGACGAGTGTGCGTGCTTCGTCGGCCATCAGGCCCTTTGCTTTTCTCAATTCGTGGAAGAGCGCGACCATCTTGTCGAAATCGGATGCACGAAGGTGATTGATGATAGTGACGCCACCAAGATCGTGACGATTGTCTCGCGCGATCGCGCGGATCGTTTCCTCGTCCCCTAACAGCGTGATGCGAGCAAGACGCTGGTTCGTAGCGGCGGCAGCGGCCGCAACGGTCCGCGGATCGTTACCTTCAGGCAGAACGATGTGTTGTGGTCTGGAAGAGGCGCGCTGTCGAATGCGATCTAGAATGTTCATGGTCGAGAAAATAGGCGCGCCGATTATGGCAGATCCGGGCAAATCTGTGTAATCTGTGGCTCATGTCAGAACTGAAGAGTCGCTTGACCAACCTGTTGCTCATCATCCCCAATCTGCTCTTGCTGAGCGCGCGTTTGATGACTGACGGAAGAGTGCCGGCAAAGGAGAGACTACTCGTAGCGGGAGCGATCGTTTACGCGTTCGTGCCGCTCGATTTTATTCCCGACATGCTGCCGTTTGTTGGCCAGGTGGACGATGCTTACCTGATTGCTTTGACGTTATTGAGATTGATGAGTGTTACCGATCCGCGTATCGTGCGGGAACACTGGCGCGGTGGTGGTGATGTGGTCGAGTTGATTGGAGCAACTGCGTTGCTCGCGGGTCGATTGCTTCCGGCGAAGATCCGTCGTGTGTTGACGTCGAGAGTCGAAGCGCCGAAGGTCCCCAAAGGACAAGACTCAACTACAGCAATGCCATTTCTGGTAGAGCGGCCAGGCGCAGAATCAGAGAGCCAATTCAAGAATTGAACCACAAAGACACAAAGACACTAAGTTGTTATTCATCTTTGTGTCTTAGTGTCTTTGTGGTTCAAACTTGTCTCACGCCGCAAGCGACCAATCAATCACGCCCTCAATCGCGTTGGCCAGACTACTAACCAAGCGCGAGTTACTGGTCTTCACCGCCCAGTACCTGATCTGCTCCGGCATTCCTTCGACTCGAGTTTCATCAAAAGCGACAAGCGCGCAATTGAGTGATGAAGAATGCGTAATGACAAACCATTCGCGAGCGAGGCGGAAGTCGTGATTGAGAGTCACCAGTCGGATGTTTGGATGCCGCGGCGGACGCCAGTCGTCCTGGCCGAAAAGATAAACACATTCGGAGACATCTGCGATCCGCATGTAGCGATCGATGATTGGCTGTAGCGCGGAAAGCTTTTCAACGCCCGCATAAACTCTTCCGGCACGATTCGTGCGAAGCAGAATCGCGTTCTCGATCATCAGGCACCCGTATTCAACTGAGGCCGTAGTGGTGTGACAAATAAAACTCTCACGCTCGATGAAATCACGCCGGGCGAGGCTGGCAATCTCACCAAGATTCTCAACATGTTCAACCCCAGAGAACTTGAGTGCTTGCTCGAATATTGAAAAGTTTTTCACTGCGGGGGACTCCTGCCGTTTAAGCCGGGATGACTTTTTAGCGGACTTATCCTGCAAGACCGTTACAAATAGTTCGTTAAAGTGTGTGCGTGAGGAAGTTTAGTTGGCCTTGATTGCTGTGAGAATCTTTTCGTGAATGCCGCCAAATCCACCATTCGACATGATCGCAACCACGTCGCCAGGACTTAGTACCGGAAGAATATGAGCCACGATCTGATCGGCGTCAGGCAAGGCAAAGGCAGGCTTCCCCTGTTGCAAAATGGCGTCGATTAAGGCGTTGGTATCAAGGGCCCGGCCCTTTTCTGTGACCTTCTGACTGTCAAAAACCGCCGCTATCACAACGTAATCAGCAGCCCCGAACGCATCCGCATAATCCTGCTGGAACACAGCCAGCCGCGAGGACCACGATCGTGGTTCGAAGATGGCGATCAAACGACGATCTCTATATCTCGCACTCAACGCTCGCAGCGTCTCTCGTACGGCGGTCGGGTGATGCGCAAAGTCATCGATTACCAAAATGCCACGCTCTTCGCCGCGTACCTCGGCTCGACGTTTTACATTCTGAAAACCGGCCAGCGCGGCGCGAATCTTTTCCTGGCCTATGCCCCACGCATCAGCAGCAACAATCACCGCCAGGCAGTTTAGAAGATTGAACTCACCCAACAGCGGCGTTTCAAACTCGCCCCACGGCTGGTTCTCACAGAAGACTTCGAAACGTGAAAGACGCTGGCTGAAGTCTGCATTGCGTACCTGCCACTTCGCGTCAGTGCCTGTGCCGAAGCTTTCGACCGTCGTGAACAGCTTCTGACCAAACGATTCAACCACTTGTCTGACATTCGGACTGTCCCAACCGGCAATCAGCTTGCCATTTGCAGGAACGAGATTCATAAAACGACGAAACGCCAGCTTCACCGCATCGAGATCGTGATAGATGTCGGCGTGATCGAATTCGATGTTGTTTACGATTGCGAGTTCAGGCAGGTAGTGCATGAACTTCGGACCTTTATCGAAGTAGGCGGTGTCGTATTCGTCAGCTTCGATGATGAAGTAATCACTGTTGGTGACGCGAAAACTGGCGCCGAAGTTTTGTGCGACGCCGCCGATCAGGAATGCCGGATCGAGTCCGCCCTGGTCCATTACCCAGGCGGCGATGCTGGTGGTAGTAGTCTTGCCGTGCGTGCCGGCGACGGCGAGTGAGTGGCGGCCGCGGATAAATTCGTCCTTAACAACCTCGGCTTGCGAGCGATAAAGGAGTTTGCGTTTGAGAGTCTCTTCAACTTCAGGATTGCCGCGTGGAATAGCGTTGCCGACGACAACGCAATCGGGAGTAGGGATGAGGTTTTCCGCCCCAAAACCCTGCGAGACGTTGATGCCAAGGTCCCGAAGCATCGTCGACATTGGAGGGTAAACGTTTTGGTCCGATCCGGTTACGTGATGTCCGCGGGCCTGAAGCATTCCCGCAAGTGAGGCCATCGCGGTGCCGCAGATGCCGATTAGGTGATAGTGCATATAAGGGATTCAATTTCCATTTGCCATTTTCCATTTGTCATTTAGTTTATCCAAGTGTCGTAGCGGGCAATGACAACTGACAAATGGAAAATGACAAATGGAAAATGCCCTGGTCCAACCGTTGGACCACCGACACACGCCTGACAAATTCTGTCACTTTCTCAACACGAAAAAACAACGATTCACAGAGAAATCTTTTGTGCTAGACTGACGATTGTCCTTGTTCGGACTGCTGTCCAATTTTTCCGCAAGGATACATGAGTTGGATTAGCACCACCAGCAACGTTTGTACACTGGAGATTCAACAAATGTAATGTTCGTCTGCTACCCAAGCGAGTCAGCAGCTTTCGTCTCGCTACTACTTGAAGTTTTCTCCCCACTAAAAGCTGATCTGTACGAGAACGGACAAAATAAAACTAACCTTTTCGTGTTCCGGTTCGTCTGAATGAAGTGGCGCGTTCTGCAGCCGACGTAACTTTCAGACCATTCAGACTTATCACCTGCATCAATTGGCGCATCGCGAAAACAACCGCTGCGTAAAGCGGCGAAATACCCCGGTGCTGACGTCGATGCTCGATCAGTGATGAAAAATCCGTGCGGTCGAGTGATCTGGGCGAAGTAAAACACTCGCAAGTTTTTCTTAGAACAGGAGGAAGGTAGCTTTGAAGTACGCAAAGAGTTTTCGTTACAAACATCCCCTACAAGCGTCACTGATTTACCTGCTGTGTTTTGTTGTGCTCTGTATGACCCCGTGGCTGGTGTCTGCATCAAGCGAGTCGTTGTCACCGATTGCAGATCGTGTGAACGTCGCCGCGGCTGAAAACGGCGGCACTGCGTCGGCCTCATCGACTCAATGCGATAATTACACGCCTGACGCCCTGATTGATGGCGATCGACGAGGAGTAAACCTGACGGCCGGTGGTGGATGGCGTGACGACACTGCGGGAGTCTTTCCGGATTTCGTTGAGGTTGACTTTGCCGGTGTCATGAGAATCGATGAGGTTAGTGTCTTCACGCAGCAAGACGCGTGGTGGGCCCCCGTTGAACCGACGGAGACACTGAGCTTCTTCAATAACGGTGTTACCGGGTTTGAAGTGCAGTATTGGACCGGCGCAGCCTGGGCCACGATTCCGGGCACCGTGGTAGCGAGTAATAACAAGGTATGGCGACGGTTCACATTTGGAGCCGTGGACACGGATAAGATCCGAGTAATGATCACTTCTTCGAAGTTACAGTTCAGCACGTTGGTCGAAGTCGAAGCTTTCGGCGTATCTGCGAATAGTCCCAACCCGACGCCGACGCCCAACCCCACTCCTGACGGAGGGCTGGAAGCTGCACTTGCCGCGCGCGACATCTTCTTCGACGTGGAAAACAACATCGGGATTGGAACGACCGTCCCGATTTTCAACGACGATGGAGTAACGGGCGCGTTCGTTGGCAAGTGGTTCGCGATTGATGGCCGTTTACCAGGCGCTGCGGCCTATTTGGGAATCGGCGGCAACGTACCGACTCCAGGTCATCGAGTTGGTGTGCTCAGTTTCTACAACATCGCGATGGGTGGAGTTGATCATCGGACAGCCGCGATCTATTCGTTCAATGGTACAACCCTCGGAACGGGAAATCTGGAGTTTTACACTTCTCCGAATTTCAGCGGGCCCGTTCGACGCATGCAAATAGGGCCAACTGGTGAGGTCGGAATTAACCACGCGGCGGGTGCCGGGACCGTGGTCTCGATCATGGGTAAGAGTACCACCGCAAGTACAAAGGCGTTGGTTGTGCTTGACGGGCAGGACCGCTCAATACTGACGGTTAGAGACGATGGTCAGATCACCGTCGGCAAGCCGGGACAGGGCATTGTTTTGAAATCGCCGAATGGTCTGGTGTGCCGGAAGCTGGTGATTAACGACGCCGGCGAATTTATAGTCGAAGCCATGGGTAGCTGTCCGCCCTAGAAGTCAAAGCAGTTTTTCTCGCGCAAAGGGCGCAAAGACGCAACGTTCAGACCCTCTGGGCCGAAGGTCTGAACTTTGCGTCTTTGCGCCTTTGCGCGAGAAGTATTTTTCTTACGGTCAGCGCCGCATCCACTGGATCGTACGCTGAATTCCTTCCTCGAAACCGACCTCCGGCTTCCAACCAGTCTCCTGTTGCAACCGGCTCGAATCCAGAATGTTCACCGGCACATCGATCGGTCGTTCCGGCGAGTACGCAACGTTCGGAAAAGGCTCGATCAGCGTCTGCAATGCTGAAATCACGTCGAGTACAGAATGTCCCACTCCGCTCGAGACATTGAAAACTCGATAAGGTCCGTTGTAGTCGAGCAGTTTCAGAATCGCACTGACCAGGTCGTCGATGAACAGATAATCACGCCGGTACGTCCCTTTGCCCCAAACCTCCAACTCTTCACCACGCAGCGCACGGTTCGCCATGATCCCGATCACTCCCTGCCCGTGCTGCAACTGTTGCCCTGGTCCATAAACGTTTGACGGCCGGACGATGAAACAATCGATACCAGCATGAGTCGCGTACATCGAGGTGTACTTCTCGATCGCGAGTTTGGTGATGCCGTAGGAGTTGAGCGGGTTGGTGGGATGATCTTCGGTGATGGGAACCTCCGACTCGCCATAAACCGTCCCACCTGAAGAGAAATAGATGATCTTACGAAGACTGGTTTCCCCGATGTGTTTAAGCCACCTGGCAGAACTAACGACATTATTGATGATGTCGGCGCCGGGATCGATCATCGAAGATCCCGGAACCGTCGTGTGGACCAGATTGATTAAAACTGTCGCATCTCGAATCGCGCTGACAACTTCTTCCGGACGCGAGATGTCGCCGGTAACGATCTCGATCGATTGAGTGAAATCTCCGAATGCCTCCGGCGACGTATCGCTGCGATCAAAAATCCTTACCGTCTGACCGTGCTTCACCAGTGCCCGGCACAGATGGCTCCCGATAAAACCCGAGCCGCCCAGCACGACAAGTCGATCGCCGGCTCGTGGTTTTTCAGGTTTTGAAAGGCTGTCCATCAGCGATCAGTGAGCTCGAGTATGCGGTTGTAGTAAGCAATTAGGTTGCTAATATAAATCTCAATGTCGAATTCCGCTACCGCGATTCGTCTTGCCTCGTTTGCTAACCGTTGTCGCAACTGTTCGTCCGAAGCCAGTTCCGCAACGCGTTCGGAAAACAGTTCTAACTGGTCCGGCTCGCACAGAAATCCATTGACGTTGTCGCGGATCGCTTCGGGCTGACCTCCGACTCGCGAGCTTATGACCGGCACGCCACAGGCAAGCGCGTCGAGACACGTCAGCGACAGGTTGTCAGCCCTGGTTGGATACAAAAGAACGTCACACGCATTGAGGGCCTTCGCCAGCGAGCTGGTATCTCGCAAAAACGGAAGCGTGACGATCGGAAGGTTCGAGGTAGCAAACTGCCTGGCGCGGTCACTCGACGCGCCGATAACCAGCAAGCGCAAACGATCGGGCATCTTGTCTGCAAGCGATTGCAGCGATTCGATCAGTGGAAGTAGACCTTTGCGACGATCGGTAATATCGCTATGCACCAGTCCTAAAGTTAAGCGAGTTGTTGACGGTAAACCGAGATCGCTTTCAGCCTGATCGCGGTCGATCGGCTTAAACACTGTCGTATCAACGCCGTAATAGATCTGTTCGATCGGCCGCTTGCCCACGAACGTCGAAGCGTAAAAATCTTCTAAATACTTTGTGTGGACGAGCAGGTTGAAACGTGAGTTGGTCACGGCTGAGCGCTTCATTTCCAGCAGTTGACTCGTCGTGTCGCGACTCAAGCCAGGGTACGGCAGGTCGAGTTGTGGACACTCGCCGCACGCGTCTCTGAATCGTTCGCAGCCTAACGAATAGGTGCAGTAACCGGTCGCAAGAAACTGGTCCACCGGCGACAGCACGATCCGTTTCCTCCAACTCAGTTTCGAGAGGACGGGAATCGACGCAAAGTGTCCGTGCAGGTTGTGAAAGTGCCAAATGTCAGCGTCTTTCAACCACGGACGGCGACCGAGAAAGAGCGTAGAGGGAAAGAGAAAATTGTTACGACCGGTGGCGCGCCGGAACATGAATTCGAGGCGGCGCTCGCCGGGAAACCGCGGTATTGAGTTGACGTAAGGCCGGTCAGTAAACCGGTCCATCACGTAGAGCCTGGCGTCAACGCCGCGAGGAATCAGTTTTGTGATTGTTTGATCGATTAACGCTTCGGCGCCGCTCGCCTCATCACTGTAGTTTAGAAATGCAACGCGCAGTGCGGTCATCGTGGTTCGAGACCCGGGCGGAACGCAAAGATGTTTAGTTGCATGTCCATTCCCATTACCGGGTTGCGTTTGACGAACGGTTGCGGAGCAGGCGCCAGCGCTTGAACGTGCAGCCGAAAGCCGGCCTGGGCCAACACATCAACCAGGGTGTGCAACGTCTGAGGCTGAGCGTCAAAGGAGTGGTATTCGACGAACAACGTCTCGACGTTGTGGAGGGCATCGGCGCAGTCCGTCAGCACTTGAGTTTCCGCGCCTTCGATATCGAGTTTCAGGAAATCGATCTTATGGTCCAGATAGTTTTTGAGGCGAACGGTCTTGACTACATGGTCGGGTCTGTCGCTTTCAGTTGACAGCCTGCCGCCGTCGGCACCGTCGCTGGTGAAGTTGAGCTCCGTTTCACCATTCCAGACGGCGCGATTGATGAGCTCGACGTCGTCGTAGCCGAAAGCTTTCAGGTTCGTCTGAAGAAGCTTGAAGATCTCCTTGTCAGCTTCGAATGCGGTGATGACACTGCGCGGATAAAGACGCTTGAAATAGATCACACTAAGACCGATGTTCGCACCGCAGTCGAGAATAAACGGCCGATCGGTCCTGGTGTTGAAGCGATAGATCTGCTCGTCAAAGATCTCTCGATAAGAAAAGACGAAAGAGGGCGGATCGGGGACCACCAAAGGCTTGCCGAAGAGATTGGTGGTGGTCGTTTGGTAACGCGGGATCGATTTGAGCTGCTCCAGATGGCGATAGTGCGGATCGACGATGCACTTTCCCCAGTGAATCAACTGCGGCGGTGCAAAGCGAGCGATTCGTTGTTTAAGGGTTGGTGAACTCAATCTTTTTCGCCACAGATCTTCACAGATGAATGCGGACTATTTCGTCCAGTTGCACGGCGCGGTTGTCGAAGGTGTGATCGTGCAGCGTGCGGCGCTGCCCGGCGTCCGCAATCTTCCGTCGTTCAACTTCGTGTTCCAACAGGTACTTTGCCTTCTCCGCACACTCGTCCGCGTTTTGATAAGTGACAACTTCGACATCCGGTTCGAAGAGTTCACTCAAATTTGACCTGGCGTCCGTCAATAGACAACTGCCCGCGCCGGTCGCCTCATAAAGCCGCATATTGGAAGCATGCGTTGACGAGATGTCAATATGCGTGTTCAGCGAGACGCAAGTGCGTTGGAGTTGTTGAAACATCTCCAGACCAAACAATGCCGGACGCGCAGCACTGACGATTCTCGCGTCGAGTTTTGGCGGCAGCGCCGGACGCCCTTTCCACTGTTTCACCTTACCCGCCAACGGTAATGCTTCCAGAGTCGCGTCAGAAACTCCCGCACGATTTACTGCGTTCACAGCGTCAAATGCCAACTGCCTGATCAGAACATTACTTCGTTCCTGCAACGACGGCGAGTGTGTATCGACCCAGAGGGTCAACGGTGCTGTTTCGAGCAGCTTCAGTATGAGTAGTTCTCGTGAACTGTGGAACTCGCTTCGCTTGGCAATGGTTCCCAGAAATCCGAAATCAACGTTGGGTTCATCACGCCGCAATCGTTCAAGCACACGCGGTTCAAAGGCGTGATTGATGTGTTTGCAATGATGACCGGCGGCGATAAACGTCTTCACGAGTTCCGGCACACTCGAAAGCACGACGTCGTATTCAGCGAAGACGGAAGCATCCGTGTAAGGCGCACCACACCAGCCCAAGACGAGACGTATCGAGGAACATTCAGACTTCAACCGTCGCAGGTAATCAGCCGTGTAGGTGACGTAATCGTTGACGAACAGCACCTCTGGCCGAAATGCTTCGACCTGCGCTGCCGTGATCTCAAACAACCAGTTGTTCTCGTTGTAAGTGAGATCGTGTTCACGCGCCCACGCCTTCTGCATGGCTTCAGCGTTTGAAACAACTTCGTCCGTTTCGTAGCCGAGCTTGTTGAGCGCGTTGGACCAGAAGTCGGCCCAGCCGAAAGAGTCGAACATCAACGCGGCTTGCTGCTCGGCGTACGTCTGCGAGCTGAGTTCCGGCCTGCTTTGATAAAACTGGCGAAGATAACCCGGGTAGTTAGTTGTGATTCGTTGAATTCTCAATGCTTGCACGTTTTAACCACAAAGACACCAAGACACAAAAACAGGCAAACAACTTAGTGTCTTTGTGTCTTTGTGGTTCAAATCTTCACCCGCCTATCTGAAATCCGGTCCTCAGCCAGCCATGCGCCGGCACCACTGCTCGAGCACGAGAGCCTTGAACGACATCGGTGTAATGTTGTCAGTGGGAAAGTATCCTGAGGACAGGTGTTCGGCGCTGCTCTTCGTCAGCACTCCAGCCCGCAAAAGAAAACCATCGCGCAGCGACTCACCGTGAGCCGCAAACAACGCGCGATGCCATTCCATCAGCGGCGGACTGAATCCTCGCTTGGGCCGGTTGATTACGTGCTCCGGCAGCAGATCTCTCAAGGCCGCCTTGAACCACGTCTTGGGCGGTTGGTCCACGTCTGTGTGTGTTTTTCTTAAACCGATGACAGTCTCGACTAAGCGATGATCGAGTAGCGGCAAGCGCATCTCGATCGAAGATGCCATACCCAGCCGATCGCCCTGCGTGACGCCGTTCTCTCGTAGGTACGTGTCGCAGATCAGACGCGTGAGCGTAACGTCGATGTTGGGCCACGGACGATCGAAGGTGAACAGGCCGGTGGCGTTGTTGCCATTGAGCTGTTCGCTGAACGACGGGCTGTAAAGCGTTGCCGTTTCGTGCATCGACGATCGGAAGTCCGGCGCCAGATCATAGAACACCATCTGATCCGGCGAAGAAGTTCGATCGCGTTTCAAACTCTCCCAGCTTTTACGCAGACCGCCCAGCGCGTAGGCCCATTCAGCTACCTGGCCGCGCGACAAGCCTCCCGGACGATTCAAGTCAACGTATCTCGGTAACGTTCCGATCGGACTATTTGCGCGCTCGGCTTTTCGCGCGGACGCGTGAGCCGCTGCTTGTACCCAACTGTAGCCCCAGAAAAGTTCATCGCCGCCCTGGCCTTGTAAAACTACGGGCACGTTGTGTTCGCGAGCGAGTTTCATCACCGAGTAATAACCAAAGCCGGCGATGTCGGCGATCGGATCGTCGCGCCAGTAGACGAGCTCCGGAAAGAACGAAACCATCTCACTCGTCGTGAGTTCAGCGTCGTAAAACGGCAGGCCGAGTTCATCGGCGAGTGCGCGAGCGTCCGGGCGTTCGTCGTTCTTGAGTCCACCGGGATAGCCGATGCTAAACGCCTTCATCGTGCCCGGATACTTCCTGGCGGCGAGCGCCGCGATCGCGCTCGAGTCGAGACCGCCGCTTAGCGAAATGCCGACCGGCACATCGGAACGAATCACGATCTCACTCACTGTTTCGAGTTGTTCGCGGATCAACTTCGCCGGATCGCCTTCCAGCGCCGGAGCATCTTCCATGCGCCAGTAGCGATGCTCTTCGACTTTCCAGGGATCGACATCGACCGTCAGCAAACACGCAGCGTCGAGCTTTCGCACGTGCTTCAGCGGCGTCAGCGGTTCCGGCACGTACTGGTAATGGAAATAGAGATTGATGGCGTTTGGATCGAGTTCAAAAGGAACCAGCCCGGAAGCGAGCAGCGCTTTGATTTCGGAAGCGAAGAACAGACATCCATTTGTCTCGTAAACGTAGACGGGTTTTTCACCCATGCGATCGCGACCGATTACAAGTCGTTTGCGCTTCGTGTCGTAGAGTGTAAACGCAAACATGCCGCGCAGGTGTTGCACGCAGTCGAGACCGTGTTCTTCGTAGAGATGCAGGATTGTTTCGCAGTCGCTGTTGGTGCTGAAGTGGTGGCCCAGTTCTTCCAAGCGCCGGCGCAGCTCGACGAAGTTATAGATCTCTCCATTGCAGATGAGAGCGAGTGAGCGGTCTTCGTTGTAGAGAGGTTGCCAGCCGGTCGTGAGGTCAATGATGCTCAGGCGGCGCATGGCGAGCAGGACGTGGCTGTCCTGAAACTCTCCGGCGCCGTCGGGGCCACGATGTTCGAGACGTGAGTTCGCAGTTCTTACTGCGGCGGTCTCTTCCGGCGTCGTCGGGGCCCGAGTGATGATACCGGCGATGCCACACATTCCTCAGCTCTCGCTCCTCGACTCAACATTCGTAGCGGCTTTAGCAGTCGTTGACAGGTAAGCCCGGGCATCGGCGATCACGCGCGCGATTCCCTCACTCAGATTCACGCGCGGTTGCCAGTCGGGCAATAACTCTTTCGGGTCGATCATTACTTCCGAACCCGAAGCCGCGCCAGGCTCGAATTCAACTGACAGTTGCTTCGCGATCTCTTCGCCGACTTGCCTGATGGTGACCCACTCGGGTCCTGCGATCTCAGCAGTCTGCTGCGGTCCTTCGAAGAGTCTGATCAAAGCGTCCGTGCAGTCAGACTTATAAATAAACCGCCGGCGTTCCAATCCGTTTGTCAGACACGTTATTCGGCCGCGTGTGAGTCCTGATAGAACCAGATCCGTGATGACGTGACTCCGAACGTCCGGATGCTCCCAACCGTACGTGTTCCACAAACGCGCTACTTTCCCACCAAGTTGTTGTGACCAACTTGCGGCCATCAGCTTGGTCGTCCCGTAAGCAGTCGGCAGACCGGCAAGCTGAGAGCTGATAAAGAGAAACGGCCGTCGCGTACGCGCGAGCGTATCAAGCACTCGCACAGTCAGTTCGCAGTTATGCTTGTACTGTTCATGTTGCCGGTCCGCTGCTTCGATATAACGAGCGCCGCCGGTGTCCCATGCCAAAAACCAAACGCGATCGCATTCGCGAAAGGGTTGGTCATCGACGTGACGCAGGTCGTAACCGTTTTTCAGATCGAGTGAAGTAACCTCGTGGCCTCGACGCGTTAGTTCCTGGACCAACGTCGAGCCGATCAATCCTTCTCCGCCCAATACCAGTTCTCGTGTTTCAGTCATCCTTGTCGTTTACTCCAGCCGCCAGACACGCTCGGAAACTTCTATTTCTCTTAACGTACCAAGTCCCCAGTCGTCGGGATTGTTATAAGGCACACCTTCGGGCGTCGCCATTTCACCGTGATGAGGCTGGCGGTTCTCGGTGCAGGAAGTCGGATGCGTTAAGTGAAGCACTGTTCCGACATGGTTAATTTTTCCGCCGTGAGTCACCATCTGGGCCGTACCGCGGACGTCGCAACCGATCCGATGCCTGACCATCAGTTCATCGTAGCCACGCGCACGATGCCAAAGCTCCCTGCTTGCTAAACAGAATTCGCCGGTGCCGAGCGGATCGTACGGATTTAGCCGCCGGTACCGCAAACTGTTCAGCAGACCGATCTGGCGTTGTTTATCTTCCTTCCAGGGGATGTCGATTCGTTGTGCGGTCCAGATGACATCCGGTTCCAGACCATTGGTCACAATCTTACCGATGGCGTCGAATCCCACCGCGGCATCAGCGTTGGTGACTAGTATCCATGGCGACAAAGCGCGTCGAATACCGACATTCTTCGCATGGTATTCGAGCAACTTGATATTCGCGTTAGCGCACGTTTGTCGATGGACTTCGGGCGGCACTACGAACGCTCGCAAACTCGGAAACCTCTTGGTCAATTCAAGTGAGAGCAATTCTCTGTCGGGTGGCGGATTCCATTCGACGAACACTACTTCATCGACCAGATACTGTGTGTTCCAGGCAACGGTTGCTTCCAAGCGTTCACGAAAGTCAGACATGTAATCATCGTTGCGCCCAACCATGACCGCAGCGATACGCGGGCGGCTGCCGTTCGCGCGAAATCGCAGTCGCGCGTAATTGCTCGCGCCGCCAAGTGCGTACGCGGTCCTGGCGCATGCCTGGTTAAAACGATATTTGATTCCTATCCACATACCTGCTTATCGGATTGAGCCTGCGCAGCAGGCGAAAGCATCTTGTCGGATTAAGCCTGCGTAGCAGGCGAAAGCATAAAGCCTGGGGCGTAAGCCTGCGAAGCAGGCGTAGGCGTAAAGCCTGGGGCGTAAGCCCCAGGAAAGAATAATCGATACGCATTTGAGCCCGCGAAGCGGGCGAAAGATTGATGCACCGTAGGTCCTGTCGCCCGTTTCACGGGCTGACACCCTTTACCATTAATAGATCCTGGGGCTCACGCCCCAGGCTTTACGCTTACGCCTGCTTCGCAGGCTCACGCCCCAGGCTTTACGCCTACGTCTGCTTCGCAGGCCTCACGCGTTACGCCTAACTTATTGATCATGTCTTCGAGGAAAACCTCGAGTCCCTTCCGTGGCGCCCAGCCCAATTCTCTGGAAGCGCGTCCAGGATCGACTTGAATTACCAATGGCTCAGCCGCTCGCAAAAGCTGCGGATTGACGAGGACTGCCGGCACTCCGGATGATCGAAAAACTGCACACCACGAGGCCGGATCATCGCCTTCGAGATTCCAATCCAAATCGAAACCGGCAATTGTAAAGGCACAGGCCACCATCTCCCAAACCGCATGTGTTTCGCCTGTCGCGAGGACGTAGTCGCGATAGTTTTGGCCCCGATCCGGTTGATTCTGTGTTCCGCTAACCTGCGCGCGTATGTCGATCTGGCGCAGCACTTTGCAGATACCATCCACGTAGTCGGGAGCAAATCCCCAGTCTCTTCGTGCCTTAAGATTGCCTAATGTTAGTACCGGCTGAAGAGCGATTTCCTTTGCCGGAATTCTCGTCAGATGCAAAACATGATCGACGACCTTGCGCGAGAGGAACGACGCGGGCCGGCGATGCGATTCGTGGTTGGCAAGGATGCCGCAAGCGATTCGTAGATCGTATGCCTGGCGGTACGAATGGCAGAGCATGTGAGCCGCAGCTTTGGCGCTCGCGTAAGGGCTCTGGGGATTCAGTGCAGAACCTTCTTCGTAGTGAGTTGAGGCGCCGCCAACAAATCCAAACATGTCTGTTGACGAAGCCTGGTAGAAGCGCGTCTCCGGACTATTGGTTCTAATACACTCGAGGAGATGAACCACCGTCTGCGCATTTGTTCGCCAGGTGTACAGCGGATCGGCAAACGACTTTGAAACGCTACTCTGTCCCGCAAGGTTGTAAAACTCGTCCGGCTTCGTGGATGTAATCAGCTCGTGCAGAGAGCCGGGGTGGAGGAGATCAATCTCGTGAACGTGAAGGCGTGACTGCGCTGCTTCCGGCAGGTCCAGGAATCGCAGAGCGTCAGGCGTCCGTGTAGTCGCGTGTACGACCCAGCCCTCTCTCAGTAAACGTTCAGTGAGAAAGTAGCCGTCCTGACCGCTTGCGCCAGTAATGATTGCCACACCGGGTTTCAACTTAATGCTCATCCCTTGCTAAGTAATAAACCGCATAGTCCCGGAGGGACTGGTAATAAAACGTAGCCCCGGAGGGACTGGTAAATAAAAGGTAGTCCCGGAGGGACTGGTAATAAAACGTAGTCCCGGAGGGACTGGTAATAAAACGTAGCCCCGGAGGGACTGGTAAATAAAAGGAAGTCCCGGAGGGACTGGTAATAAAACGCAGTCCCGGAGGGACTGGTAAATAAAAGGTAGTCCCGGAGGGACTAAATGTTTATAGCCGCAAAAATCGAAAGCCTTCGGGCTCCGTTAGGAGCCCAATGTTGCGACAGCAGATGGCGCTCCTCTGGAGCGCGCGCCTAACTTCCTTTGGTCGCTATAAACATTGGGCCGCGCTGCGGCCACCATAGCTCAAGCAACCTGTCGTCTCTCAAGCACGCGCTTGCAGACGGCCATCAACTGTTCACCGTATGCTTCGGCGAGACGCTGACTCTCAGCCGCAATAGTCGGCGCATCTTTGGTTGACGGCTCGTATTCTCGCTTCATGAGCGCAACCAATTCCTCAACACTGTCCGGCCGAAAGAACAACGCTCCCGGCGCGTGAAGCTCGCGGTGCACTGGTAAATCCGAGCACAGCAGAGGGGCACCCAATACCGTGGCCTCTTCCACAATAGCGCCGCGCCCCTCGAATTTCGAAGGATGAACTACGGCCGTCGCGGCGCGAATCAGTGCGATCTGTTCGTTACGAGGAATGACGCCCAGGAAACGACAATACTCGTTTAGCCCATTCTCGTTTACGAAACGCAGCAGGTCAGCGAACATCTGCGGATTTCTGTAATCGTGTGGTAGTCCGGTGAAAGCAACGACCGGCGGCGCCGAACCATTCTCTTTCAACTGTTTCAAGGCGCGCAGCACCAGCGCGTGATTCTTGTGTTGAAAAAACTGATTGCAAACAAGAAGGAAGCGTTCGGGCAAATGATAGCGTTGCCGAACGCTGTCAGGATCCTGCTTAAGGCTGTCTAACGTGAAGCTGGGTGGAAAACCGCAGACGAAGACCTTGTCTTTAACTTGCGGATGGCTGGCGACAGCATCGGAAGCAACTGATTGGCTTATCGCGATGATCGCATCGGCGCGACTGGCGACAAAATTCCACTGACGTTCCCGATCGCGAAGATCGTCGCTATCGAAGAGTTCGGGAAAGTGACGAAACTGAAAATCAGGATACCAGACGATTAATGGCCGGCGTGCTCCGAGTCCCTTAAACCCACTGAAGCCGATCCATAAATCAACCTTGCGGGCCGACGCCAGATCGGTGAGTGCACGATCTTCCCAGGAACTTCCAGTTACACGTCTGACGATTTTCTCCTGCAACTGCTTAGTTCGTGAGACATCAGGTGACGAACCAAGAACAGGCTCAACATGTGAGGCTTGTTTAAGGCTCGGCGGTAGAACTTCCCTGGTTGCGCCCCAGATGAGACACGTTGGCGGTTGCTCCACGGTACCGAGCGCGAGCAGCGACGTTTCAAGCCAAGTGGCGCCTCCTTGATAGCCTTGGCCGAATAAGTTCTCGAAGACGATTACCAATGATGCGTTAATCAGCGAACACAGATCAGATCAATCTGTCGATACGGGGCCGCGTCCGCTATATCAATTAGCCCTTGTGCGTTCGCCGAGGAAAAGCTTTCGTTAATGACAACGTTCTTGCCGAGCAGTTGGTCATCCGCGACTACTCGAATCGTGAAACCAGCGTCCGCAATTTGCTTTATCAGTCGTTGTGGATCGGTTTGGCACTTGCGCAGTGCTTCCGGCCAGAATTCAAGAATCAAATAACTCAACGCACTCTGCGCCAGCGTGTCTTTCATCCCGTCGAGGACATAGCCCTCGGCGCCCTGGACATCGATCTTGATGAACTTCGGAGCGGTCCCCGTCTCGTTCAGGTATTGATCCAGGGTCATGGCCTTAACACTAATCCTGGTGCGCGCCTCTCCGGTTGCTTCCCAGATACGATGATCGCCCTTGTTATCTGAGTTTAGAAACAATTGAAGTGGTTCATTGTTGTTGCTGAGTGCTGCCTGAACTACTTTGATATTTGAAGCGTGGTTCATACGGACGTTTTTCCGTAAGAGACCACAGTTCACCGGGTCGGGCTCAAAGGCGTGTACGCAGCCGCCAGAGCCGACCAAAGTCGATGCGAGCAGGCTGAAGTAACCGATGTTTGCGCCCACATCAATAACTACCATTCCGGGTGCGATCAATTCGCGAAAGAGGCGTGTTTCTGACTGCGCCCAGATCTTGTTTTGCCGGATCGATTCACTGATGATCGTGTCGTGCTGGTGTACGGCGAGCCGGAAACCTTCAAGAGTAACCACCGACGATTTGCGTTCCTTCAGTGAATAAAGAAACTCCTTCACTGAAACAGGGACGAACGCGCGAAGCGGTTTTAACAGCATCGACATTTCAGAGCACTTGGTCCCTTAGCCTTTAGCTTGCAGCCTGCGAAGCGGGCGGAAGAGCTTGCAGCCTGCGAAGCAGGCGGAAGCATAAAGCCTGGGGCGTCAGCCCCAGGATCGATAAACAGAAAACGTTTAAGCCCGTGAAACGGGCGACAGCGCGCCTCGCATCATTATTTTATTTGTTCCTGGGGTTACGCTCGCAAAGCCTCGCTTCACCCCAGGCTTTATGCTTCCCGCCTGCCTTCGCACGCTGAGTCTTCACTTTAACAGATCGAGACAAACCACGGCACCAGCCGCCACTGGAGCGCTGAATTGAGACGCTGGTGACTCCCATGATTCCGGCGACGTGTATTCTGAGTCCCGGCACGCATCTGCGTTGGATACACTCCACCCACCAGCATCGTAACGGTAATAGACTACCGACGCCTCGCGCGGCCGCAGCAACTCCATCAGGTTAGTGATCATCGCTGCGTCGAACTGCTGTAGCCAATCGAGACCACACGCCTTCCCGAAAGGCATCGTCAGATACAGATGTCCTTCAGGCTTCAGCACGCGCCAAAGTTCACGGGCGGCGAGCTTGTAGTCTCCCTTTTGCAAGAGTTCTACCGGCGCGCTGGTATAGATCTCCGTGTTAAGCCCGACGTGTTCCAGAGTCGAGATGCAGGCGATCTGATCGAAGTAGTTATCTTTTAGAGGGAGGTCGCGTAAATCGGCGAACTGATACGAGATCCCACTTTGCCAAAAGCAATTGCTTTCGGGACGCAGCGTAACGACATGGACCGTCTTCTCTTTCAAAACCGGCAACTGCATCAACGTTCTGAAATTCAACGCTGAACCCGCATCCAGCAATGTCCCGCCTTTTCGCTGAAGCCTTGAAATCAACCACGGATATTCGACGATACGTTCATCGATTCCGTGACCGTAATTCGACGGCAAGGGAAGTCCACGCTTGAACACGTCTAACACGGTGGAATCGCTGAGCACGCGAGAAATCTCGGCCCACTTATGCACATCGTAGCCCGGAGTGAATGGCTGTTTCTCCGATCTCAGATAACGGCTGTAATCCCGTTGCTCCCTCCGACGACTCACCAGGGAGTTCATTCGATAAGAAATGCTGTTGGCCAGGCGTTCTGCGAGGTCCAGGATGTCTGTCTTCCGAGATGAGGAATTATTGCTCACGACTTAGGTTGAATGTCCCACGAGAGATCCAGGTTGACCACACCGTTGGTGGCGGACTTTCGCGCTCGCGTGTTCCCGGTTTCACCGACGTCGAACGAAATCACATCCTCTTGCATGTCTATCAACCGCATGTTTCCGTCAACAATCGCAGCCGTCACGACATATGAACCGGGAAGAAGGAAGTTACTCGGGATCGTGATTTGGGTTTCGTATGTACCCGGAAGTAATGCGTCCGCAGCAACAGCAGGATCCAGCTTGTCGACGTGATGTGAAGTGAAAATCGGCAAGCCGTCCGCAGTGCTTACTCTGATACCCAGCAAGCCCTGAGGGATCGGCTGCCGGACAACGTACTCAGCGCTAACAGTGATATCAAAACGATAATCAAACGTTGCGGTTGCGTCTCCCTCCCTCGTCATCAAACCCAATCGGGTGAATTGAGCCGTCTTTGCAGGTTCGATCGGAAAGGAACAAGAACCATCGTGCTTTGCGGACGTTTCCAGGTAACGTCGAATTACCGGGTCGACCGGACCATCGGCCTCAATCCTGCCACTATTGATCAAGATGCACCGGGAACAGATGCGGATGATGCTCGACATGTTATGGCTGACGAAAATGACCGTGCGGCCTTGCTTGGAGACCTCATTCATCTTGCCCAAACACTTTTTCTGAAAGGCCACGTCTCCCACAGCGAGCACTTCATCCAAAATCAGAATCTCTGGTTCGAGATGCGCCGCGACCGCAAACGCTAAACGAACATACATTCCGCTGCTGTAGCGCTTAACCGGAGTGTCAATGAACTTGTCTACTTCCGCGAACGCGACAATCTCGTCGAACTTCGCGTTGATTTCAGTTCGACTCATTCCGAGCAGCGAACCGTTCAAGAAAATATTCTCGCGTCCGCTTAGCTCCGAGTGAAACCCTGTTCCTACTTCGAGGAGGCTTCCCACTCGGCCATAGAGTTCCACTTTGCCTGATGTTGGTTCGGTGATTCGTGAAAGGATCTTGAGCAGCGTCGATTTACCCGCGCCGTTACGACCGATGATCCCGACCACTTCGCCGGGATTCATTTCGAAACTAACATCCTTCAACGCCCAGATGGTTTCGGTTGGCGAATCCTGCTTGCGGAGGCCATTGAATGGAGCTCGAATCGCGTTGGTCAGCGACTCCCGCAGAGTTGCATATGCTGCAACTCTGGCTCCCAACTCATATTGCTTGCTTAGATTTTCGACTTTGACGATGGGTATCACAGAAGGCTTTACCAACTTGCTCATGAGTCGCTTGGCAGGTTAGATAGTGCCCCAACTGGCTTGCGGCAATTTCGCGCCGTCTGATTTGCGCAGGCTTTCGAGCCGCGCCAACTCGAGATCGTGGTCCACCATTATCCTGACCAGTTCCTTAAACCCGACCTTCGGCTCCCAGCCAAGCACACGCCGCGCCTTTGAAGAGTCTCCCAACAGCAGATCGACTTCCGCCGGACGGTAGTAACGTGGATCAGTTTCAACAAACTCTTTCCAATCGAGATCGAGATAACCGAACGCTTCGTCGAGAAACTCACGCACCGAGTGGTTCTCGCCGGTAGCGATCACGAAATCGTCAGCCTCATCTGCCTGCAACATGAGCCACATCGCTTCCACGTAGTCGCGCGCATAACCCCAATCGCGTCGTGCATCGAGGTTACCCATGTAGAGTTTGTCTTGCAGGCCCAACTTGATGCGCGTTGCGGCGCGCGAGATCTTGCGCGAGACGAACGTTTCGCCGCGACGTTCGCTTTCGTGATTGAACAAGATGCCATTGCACGCGAAAAGACCGTACGACTCACGATAATTAACCGTGATGTGATACGCGTAAGCCTTCGCGCACGCATAAGGCGAACGCGGATGAAAAGGCGTCAACTCCGTTTGCGGCACCTCTCTGACTCGTCCATACAACTCCGACGAGGACGCCTGATAAAACTTTGGCGTGATGCCCGTTTCGCGGATCGCTTCGAGAATGCGAACGGTGCCGAGTCCGGTTACGTCGCCGGTGTATTCGGGCACGTCAAAACTCACGCGCACGTGCGACTGAGCACCGAGGTTGTAGATCTCATCCGGTTGCGTGTTTCTCAGGATCGTATTCAACGAACTCGAATCGTGCAGGTCGCCGTAGAACATTCGCAAACGGGCGTTGGGCACGTGCGGATCCTGATACAGGTGATCGATTCGATCGGTGTTGAAGGAAGAAGAGCGCCGGACGATACCAAAGACCTGGTAACCCTTTTCGAGCAGAAGTTCGGTTAGATATGAGCCATCCTGGCCCGTAATACCGGTGATGAGTGCACGCTTCATAGGAGTCGGAATTAAGGTCAGCCTTTATGGCTAAGGTCTGAAAAAGGTATACCTTAACGCAAGGTCAGATTCTCAGCAACGAGGCTCTTGTTAAGGTGCAATGGTTTTTTGATACCATGCGCGGCGCATGGACAACTTCGTCACAGAATTCCCTTATAAAAGAGTGGTGGTTACGGGCGGCGCCGGGTTTCTCGGGCACTTCGTGGTGAGCAGGCTCAAGGAGTTTCCGGGCGTGGAGATCGTGGTCCCAAGAAGCCGCGACTACGACCTCGTGGAAGAAGTAAACGTCAAGCGTCTGCTGGCCGATACAAACCCGGATCTCGTGATTCACCTCGCGGCTGTTGTCGGTGGCATTGGACACAATCAGAAGAACCCCGGACGCTTCTTTTACGACAACCTGATGATGGGCGCGCAGCTTATCGAGCAGTCGCGGCGGCATGGGGTGAAGAAGTTTGTGGCGATTGGGACTGTGTGCGCTTATCCGAAATTCACGCCGACACCATTCAAGGAAGACGACATCTGGAACGGGTATCCGGAAGAGACGAACGCGCCGTACGGGCTGGCGAAGAAGATGATGCTGGTCCAGTCGCAATCGTACCGTGAGCAGTATGGGTTCAATTCGATCTTCTTGTTGCCGGCGAATCTGTATGGGCCGGGAGACAATTTCGACCTCGAGACTTCACATGTCATCCCGGCGTTGATACGAAAATGCGTGGAGGCGAGGCAGCGGGGCGACGCGTTCATCGAGGCATGGGGATCGGGCAATGTTTCGCGAGAGTTTTTGTACGTTGAGGATTGTTCGGAAGGGATCGTGCGGGCGAGTGCGCTTTACGACGAGCCGGAGGCGGTGAATCTGGGATCGGGGAATGAAGTTGTCATCCGCGATCTGGTCGAGACGATCGCGCGGTTAACCGGATTTCAGGGCGAGATTCGTTGGCGCTCCGATCGTCCGGACGGCCAACCCCGAAGACAGCTCGATACAAGTCGGGCGTTTGAGAAGTTCGGGTTTCGGGCTGAGACCAGTTTGGAAGAGGGATTGAGGCGAACAATCGACTGGTACGAGTCAAGCGCCAAGCCGGTTTAAACCATTACTCGCGCAAAGGCGCACAAAGACGCAAAGGAAGACCTCCGGTGCCGCAGGTCTTCCTTTGCGTCTTTGCGCCTTTGCGCGAGTAATGCTTTTAAATGATGTCCGCGAAGCTGCGTTCCACGCGTCCAAAAGAGTAGATCGAGTAGACCAGCACGACGAAAGTCAGCAGCGCCGCCATCCCTAGCGCGGTCCAATCAAACGGAAGTCCGAAGAGCGAGGATCGATAGCCCTCAATAATCCCGGACATCGGATTGAACAGCAGCAGCCAACGCCACTTCGCCGGCAGTGACGACGAAGGCAGAATCACCGACGACACGAACAACCACAACTGAATAAGAAACGGCAACGCGAACCGCACGTCGCGGTACTTCACGTTCAGCGCCGACATCCACGTTCCCACGCCGAGTCCGAATAGTGCCGTGAGTAACACCAATACCGGCAGAAACAGCAGGTGCATCGTCGGACTCACCTGATAGTAGATCATTAAAAAAACAAGCAGCGCGAACGCCAGCAGGAAGTCCACAAGGCCGGCTAACATCGCTGCCGCAGGGACGATCAATCGCGGGAAGTAAACCTTCGTGATGAGGTTTGCACTACCGACGAGGCTGTTACCACTGGCTGTGATCGCGTTGGAAAAAAATGTCCAGGGAACGAGACCGGCGAGAGCGAATAGTGGATACGGAATGCCTGCCGAGTCGACTGCCGCGAGCCTCCCGAAGAAGATCGTAAAAATGATCATCATGAAAAGCGGCTGAAGGATGGCCCACGCGGCGCCCAGGGCGGTCTGCTTGTAACGGACCTTCACGTCGCGCCACGTAAGAAAGAAGAGCAACTCGCGATACGCCCAGAGATCGCGAGGCTTCGGGAGGTTCAGCCAGTTTCCGGGTTCGATTACTACGAGGGGTTCGGTGCTCATGGACGGCTCAGTCTAGCGATGCGTTCTCGGAGGCGTCAAGCAAAGACATGGATAGCTTTCCTGAACGTTCTGAACCCTCCATACAATTTCGGTTGTTGCAACCTCAGCCACAAACTAACCATCCCCTTATGCCGCCCGCGGCTCTCCCACAATCCTCTCTTGACCGGCACCAACGCAAACCGCGCATGCCCGCGTTCCAGGTAAAGTTCCGCCAACTCGAAGAAGAACCTTGTCTTCGCGCGGCGGATCGTGTGCCGGTACTTGTAGCCGAGGTCTCGATCGATGTTCTCGAGCACCCTGATGCTCGTCAGCAGTTGTTGCGATCTCTTTCGCGGCGACCAAACACCCCCAGCGTGCACTCGATACGCCGCCATCACTTCGTTGATATACCCAATCTTCCCATACTGCGCTTTGAAGATGTTGAGCGGCCAGTCGCCCATCCTCGCCGTCAGAAACCAACCGGGTATTTGGACCAACGGCTCGCGCCGGTACATGATCGAACACGCCGGAATAAAGTTTCCCCACAAGAGTTGTTCGATGTCGCTGATCTCCTTCTGGTCAGCCGCACACATCTCTTCAGCCGGCGCGCCATTCTCGGGCATCGCGATCACGTTATGAAAGCAGATCGCGCAATCGGGATGACTCTCCAGGAAATCAACCTGCTTTTGCAGCTTGTGCGGCGACGTGAAATAGTCGTCGCCATCGAGGATCGCAACATACTCGCCGCGGCACGCGCGCAGCGCTTCGAGGTAGTTTATCTTTCCCGCCAAACCGATCGCGCGATCGCGATTGGCAACTTCCTCGTCACGCAACAGCACGCGAATCCTGTCCGGATGTTGTTGGCCCAACGCGATGACGATCTCACGTGTGCGATCCGTCGAAGCGTCTTCGCCGATGACGATCTCGTAAGCGAATTTCACATCCTGCATCAGGATGCTATCGATGGCCTGGGTGATGAGGTGTTCCTGGTTGTAGGTAGTGACGAGAATGCTGACTCTGGGTTTACTCGAATCAGGCGGAAGTTGCTGGTGCAGATCGAAGCTTGTGGGATACTTCTCGACCATTAGTCACGACCACCTTGATTATCCCGCAGATGGTGCCGATGTCCGCCGGCGAGACTGAGGTTCCGGTCGGTAAGGATAGCACACGGCCCGCAATCCTCTCGGTTTCCGGAAGCGAAAGATCCGGCAACCTGGCGCTGTAGGGCATCATGCGGTGACAGCCGGGATAGAAGTAACGACGCGCGAGCACGTTTTCGCGGTGCAGGATCTGCATCAATTCGTCGCGTGAGACGGCCGTCTGGTCCATATCGACCTCGAGCACCACGTACTGATAGTTGCACCTTTCCTCTTCGTCGTTAGTGAGGAGTGTGATGCCGTCAATCCCGCGGAGCTCTTCGGCGTATTGGCGGTGATTGCGACGATTCACGGCGATGAAGTCTTCCATGCTTTCGAGGTTCGTCAAGCCCATCGCGGCGGAGACTTCGCTCATCTTTCCGTTCGTGCCGACGCACGCGACGTTGTCGTAACTGGTAAAACCGAAGTTGTGCATCAGCCGGATTCGTTTTGCGAGTTCGTCGTCGTTGGTCACGACTGCACCGCCTTCGAGCGTGTTGACGAACTTGGTCGCGTGAAAACTGAACACCTCGGCGTCGCCGAAGCCGCCGATCATGCGGCCTTGATACGAGCAGCCGAATGCGTGTGCGGAGTCGAAGAGCAACTTCAAGCCGTGCTTTTGGGCGATGTTTTCGAGGGCGGCGATGTCGCAATGCTTACCCCAGAGATTGACGGCGAGAATCCCGGTCGTCTGCGGGGTTATCTGTCGCTCGAGTGTTTCCGGATCGATCGTGTGTGTTTGCGGATCGATGTCGCAGAAAACCGGTGTGATCTCCTGCCATTGCAGTGCGTGAGCCGTGGCGACAAAAGTGAACGAAGGAACGATTACTTCGCCTTTTAGATCGAGCGCGCGAATAGCGATCTCGAGAGCGATGGTGGCGTTGCAGGTGGCGATGCAATGCTTGACGCCGGCCAACTCGGCCACGCGTGACTCGAAGTCGCTGACGTATGGCCCATCGTTCGTGAGCCAGCGACGATCAAGAATGTCGTTCACGAGACGCGAGAACTTCTGACGGTCGCCGATGTTTGGGCGTCCGACGTGCAGCGTCTCTGGGAAAGCTGGATCACCACCAAAGATTGCAAGTTCGCTAATAGCCTTCATTGTTTTATCCACAGATTACACGGACTTTTACTGATTTTCCGTGTAATCTGCGTAATCTGCGGACTTACGGTTTCACGACATACGCGGTTGGCATCCACCCGAAGGTGAACGTCTTGATCTTTGCATCAGGCATGAATTCTCGGATGGCGCGCGTCTCGCCGGGAGCGAGTTCATGATTGAACTGATCGAAAACGATTATGCCTCCGCTCGTCAGGCGCGGCCAGAAGTTTCGTAGACAACTGATCACGACGTCGTACAGACCCGCATCGAGATAGACCAGCTTGAACTGCATGTAACTATTGTCTTTGAAAAATTGGTCCAACTCCGTCGTCAGATCCAGCTTGTGAATGTGAACGATGTTGTCCAGCCTCTGTGCGCGAATCAACTTCATCAACCGGTCGTAGTCTTCTTTGTAAGAGCCTTCGAAGATATTTGGCTCTTCGGCGGTTGGTTTCGATCCTTCGAACCAGTCGAAGCCGTGGACCAACGTAAGCGTTTCCGGCTCGAAGATCTGCATCAGCTTCGCGAAAAGAAGCGTGCCGGCGCCTTTGTAGACTCCGGCTTCAGCGATGTGGCCCGCCACGCCGAGCGTCATCTTGTAAGCCTCGTAAAGCGCGAGGAACCGGGAGAGCGTCATGTGGCCCACGAAACTCGGGAAGTGATGAATCAAGTCCTCGGTGTCGTAGCCAAGAGACAGAATCTCCGCCAGACCTTCGTAATAGGGTCCCTTGCGCGCAGAGAATTTCTTCGTCTCGAAGTTTCCTTCTTTATAGTCCATGGAGCGCCTTCTTTAAGATGTTTTTCACCACAAAGACACAAAGACACCAAGTCACTATTCAACATCGTGTCTTTGTGTCTTTGTGGTTTATCATCTGGATCGGAAGATTGAACGAGTAGAACGGATACCGCCGCACTTCGGCAAACCCGAGCTTCTCGGCCAGCCGCAACGAGCCGGTATTGTAAGCAAAACAGTCCCAGGTTGGCCTGATTTCCCACGCCAGGCACTCACGAATAAATTGTCGTGAGACGATGCCTGCCAGACCCTGTCCGCGAAACGGTTCGTCAGTGACCACATCGACTTCGGCGAGCTGTTCGCTTATCGCGGCCGCATAACAAACGCTCACGACCTCGTCGTCTTTGAGGATGCAGTAACCGAGACCATTCGTTTCGAAGTCCCTCGCCGACGACCAGAACCGCGAATCGATTTCGAGCCCGAATTTCTTCGTTTTCGGAATTAACTCGGCGTCGAGTCGTCGCATTTCTAAACCCGCCGGACACGCGACAGGCTCGCGCACACTACCGCCACGAAACTCAAACCGGACGCGTTCGCGAAGCCGAGCGCTGCGTTCATTCAAGTATTGTTGCCACCCGGCGGGCGGCGAATACCAGAGAAGGTACGAAGGCTTGATTCCGCTTGCTGTCTCGAAGATCCCTCTCAGCGAAGTATCGAAGTTCTCACTCGTTTCACCGGCATAGAACATGAAACCGAAATTGTTCACCACCAACGCCGACCGCTGGTCGCGAAACACTTGTCCGCGTTGCCGGCGCTCGAGCACCGCCGAGATCAAGGGGAACCGCAAATCTGTCGCGTGATACAGAGGCAGGACGCCGGCAAACTCCTCTGGCGCGAGTTCGATAGTCATTTCATCTTTGTCAGGCGCAGGAACGAGTCGGAGTCGAGCCTGAACTTTGGTGTGTCGCCGGTGATGTAAACGCTTTTCGGGTCGACGTTCTTGGTGATCAGCGATCCCGCGCCGATGAAACTCTCGCGCCCGATCGTGATCTCGTGGCCCAGGATCGCGCTCACGCCGATGAAGCAATAAGGCTCAACCCTCGTCGATCCGGAAATTACGACGTTGCCGGCGATGTAGCAATGATCGCCGACGCTCGCGTGGTGGCCCACGTGATTACCGCTCCAGATGAAGACATTGCTACCGACTGTCGCGCCGGGTTGAATCACTGCAAACTCGAGCACAAAGCAGTTGTCACCAACCTCGACCTCGCCGACATTCGAAGCTCGCGAACTCACGTAGCTGATGAGTTGATAACCCTTCAGCTTTGCTTCGTTATACTTCTGCGCGCGAAACCGGTTCAGGTCCTGATAGCCGACGGCCACAAACATCTGAAACTCATCAGGCGGATACCTGGCGACTACTTCTTCGAAGTGCACGACAGGTAAACCAAGCTTCTGCGGCTCAGTTAAGTATTGTCCATCGACCGTGAAAGCGACGATCTCATGCGGGCTATCGTTTTTGAGATAGAAGTACGCCTCGTCTGCGATCTTCCCCGCGCCAAAAATAACAATCTTCGCCATGCAATTACTCTGATCCGCGGTTCATCCGTGAAAATCTGTGGTTAAATATTTCTCCGCCAAAAATCGACGATCAACCTTACCGTTCGCACTCTTCGGCAACGCGTCTTCACGATGGAACACGGAAGGAATCATGTAACCCGGAATTATCTGCTTCAAACCGGCGCGCAGCCGCGCACTATCAAACTCCGGCGCCGCCACCACCGCCACAATCCGGCTTAGACCATTCACATTCGTGTGCAACACGGCCGCTTCCGCAACGTTGTCGAGACAGTGTAATGCGTTTTCAATCTCTTCGAGCTCGATGCGATAACCCATGTGCTTGATCTGGTTGTCCCTTCGCCCGCAGATGTAAAGCTTGCCGTCGGCGGGGTCAAGTCTGACGAGATCCCCTGTTTTATACATCACTTCGGGAAACGATTCGTTGTGTGGATTCTGAATAAACGCCAACGCCGTGCGGTCCGGATCGTTGTAGTAGCCCTTGCCAACGTTTGGACCAAGGAGGCATAGCTCACCGACTTCGCCGTCCGCGACTCGCTGATTGTCTTCATCGAGGATCAGGAAACTGAAGTTGCCGGCGATCTTTCCGAGAGGCGGAAGGCCCTGGAGATCGTCGAAATCGCTGTCACTGAGTTTGTAGCAGGAGCAGATGCAGGTGCACTCCGTTGGACCGTAGACGTTGAAGAACTCGCTTCGTGGCGAGTAAGCATCGAACAACGCTTTCAGTTTAGCCTTCGGATAGCCCTCGCCACCGAATACGAAGCGCCGAATGGAATTCAGACGCTTTCCGTCGGCGGCTTTCATGGTTTGCAGGAACATCAGCAGCGAAGGCACTGAAAACCACAACGTACAACCGGCACGATCAAGTTTCTGGACCAGCAAAGCCGGATCGCCGACTTCTGTTTTTGAAAACGGCACGAGCCGCGCGCCGTTAAAAAGTGCGGAGTAAAAATCGAAAACGGAGTTATCGAAATAGAGGGCGTTGACGTTTGTCAGTACGTCGTCAGTAGTGATCGAGAAAGTCTCTTTGCTCCACTCGATCAGGTTCAGGACGTTGGCATGAGTCATCAACGCGCCTTTGGGAAAGCCCGTCGAACCTGAAGTAAACATGATGTACGCCGGATCGGATCCGTTGACGTCGCGCGTTTCGCTCAGGTTGCTATGGTCAAACTCGTCGAGTGTGAGGTCTTGTTCAGTGATTACCAGCCGGGGTCGACAGGTGTTGAGTATTTTGCGTCGTCTTTCAACGGGGCTTTCGGGATCGAGGATCGTGTATATGCAGCCGAGTTTCAAACAGGCCAACATGGAGGCGAACGTGTTCAGCGTCTTCTCACCTGATAGACAGATCACGTCGCCTTCCTTAACGCCACGCGTTAAAAGGGATCGGGCGGTGCGATTCGCGAGCTGGTTGAGATCGGCATAGGTGATCTGATCGTCTTCACTAAACCAGATCGCGATCCGCTCGCCGTGCTGCGAGGCGATATCCTGAAATCTGATCGCCAAATTGTATTGGTAAGTGCTTTGCACGACGTCAAAGAAGGATTACTCGCGCAAAGGCGCAAAGACGCAAAGTTAAGACCTTCGGCTGCCCGGAGGGTCTGAACTTTGCGTCTTTGCGCCTTTGCGTGAGATGGCTTTTTACTCCCACACTGCGTACCCCACACCTGCCTCCCCAAACCCGTTACCGTTATAGAACAAATACTTCCTGCCCTGATGTTTATAGACGTACGGATAACACATCATCACCGAGTCCCAACCACCTTCCGATCTCTCGATCCCGACTTCCTCATCCTTACGCTGCCAGCTTAGACCATCGCGCGATTCCGCGTAGCCGATGCGATAACTCTGTTCCTTGTCCGTCCGGTAATTGACGCTTCCTCTCGAGCAGTACCACATCTTATACAGACCATCTTCACGAATGATTGACGGGCGCGCAATGGCCTCGCCTTCAAACTTGTACTCGATGCAGGTCCGATTCTCCCTGGTCCAATTGATGCCATCGTCCGACTCGCCGTACTTGATCTGGTAACACGGCTCCGGCTTGCCGTTCACGACAACCCAGCCGGTGGCCGACCCATACCACATCCGCCACTTTCCGTTTTCCTGTAGCACCTCGCACGCGCCGGTGAAGTAAGGCTCGCGCGCGTTCCGATCGACGATGGCGCCGTCAAACACGCGCTGGAACGTCAAACCATTGTCTTCGCTGACGGCGAGTCCGATTGAATTGCGATAAGGCACGGTGACACTCGCGTTCCAGCCGCCGTAGTAGAGATACTTCTTGTTGTCGTGATGCGTGAGACAGAAAGGAACGGCGCCGCCATCGTCAAACGTGCCCAGTTTGCCTAAACCCAGCACCGGTCGATCGTGTACGTAAAGAACGTTCGAGGGATTGCCGGCATCGACTTCGATAAACGTCGTCACCGATTTGATCTGCTTCGAGCGGGTGGCGAAATAGATGCGGAGCACGGTGTCGGAAATCTTGTCCGGAACCGGCACGTAGGCGTGAGTGGCCATCCAGTCGTAGTTGTTTTCGGGTTTGAAGATCAAACCCATCTTCTTCCACGTCATCAAGCAATCCACAGATTACAGAATTAAGCCGCCGTCCAGCTCAAGGACCTTACCGTTGAAAAAATCGTTCTCGATAACAGAGACGATCGCAGCCGCGACCTCCTCCGGCTTACCGAGGCGTCGCAACGGAACACGCTTAATCGTCTCATGAAGCGCTCTTTCGCTCATCGCGGCGCTCGCTGACTCCGTGTCCATAAAGCCCGGTGCGACGGCGACGACTCTGATACCCATCGGTCCCAACTCTCTGGCCCATGCTTGTGTCATCGAATGAACTCCGGCCTTCGCGGCGGAATACGCAGAAGCGCCGGGATTGCCGGCCGCGGAAACCGAGCCGATGTTGACGACTACGCCCTTCGTCCGCATGGCGACCATTTTTTCGACCACGCAACTGGTCACGTAGAACACTGAATTCAGGTTCGTGCGAATGACGCGGTCCCAGGTTTCGATCTGGTGGGTCTTTAAGCCTGATTCGCCGAGTTTGATCAGGAGTTCACTGTGCAGGATGCCGGCGTTGTTGATCAGCACGTCGGGTGCACCGTTAACGTCGTAGTAGTCCTGAACCGCCTTGGACACTTGCTCAGGATCGGTTACGTCGCAGACGTGATGATCGACGTCGGGGACGTCGGGATCGATATCGAAGACCGTGACGTTGCACTCGCGCGTCAGAAAAGCATCAACCATCGCGCGGCCCAGCCCCTTCGCGCCACCCGTGACGATGATCTTTTTGCCCCGCACTTCCATCGTATTTTTTAACCACAAAGACACTAAGCCACAAAGACAGGAAAACAACTTCGTGTCTTAGTGTCTTTGTGGTTCAACACTTTACTCCGCGGGCGCTCAGGATGCGTTTGATGTCGCCGACGCTGCGCATTGCGACGATCTCTTCGAAGCTGAGTTGAATATTCAACTGCTGTTCGAGCGACGCGATCAGCTCCATGTGCTTCAACGAATCCCACACGTCGAGATCCGCCATCGCCAATTCATCAGTTACTTCGCCTTCAGGTATTTGCAGCACGTCTGCCAAAAGCTGTTCGAGAGTTTTTCCCACGCGGTTCCTTATTTGAACTCACCCAAACGATAAGCCGGAAAGTAACCGGTTAAGCCGGTGTTGGTAGCTGCGACGAGCTGCTCGTATTCCTTCGGCGCAAGTATTCGTCCGCAAAAATAGGCGGTGCGAACGCCGTTGGACCAACCTTGTTTGAAGCGAGCCAGTCCGGAGTCACGGCCGGTAGAGCCTGCCGCCGCGCCTAAGTTAAGCCATTTAATCTCCTGCGAGCAAAAGTAGCGGAGTGCATGGTCAAACAAAGCGAAAGACGCGCCGGTTTCATAACCGCGCTGACTGTAAGCCCCGAGATGATAGTAAGCACGATCGTGCTGCGTGTACCAAAGCAACATGCCAACCGTGTTGTCATGCTCAACCGCGCGAAACGCCGCGATGCCGGGAGCGGCAAGCTGCCGGGCAAAAGAGTTTTTCGAGAAAGCCGCGACGCCGGTGATCTCGTGTCGCTGGATCAGAGTTTCATAGAGACTGGTCCAGTCGTCCAGAAATTCCAAAGGCTTAATGCATCTCTCAACGTCGAGCTTGCGCAGGGCGTTCCGCGCGTTGCGCAAGTGATGCGGATGCACCAACGATTCGAGCGGCTGACTTAGATCGGTAACGAAGTGGTCCTTGAACGGTTTGACCAGATCCGGAAAACACTCGCGCAGGTACGCAACGTCGAAATCCCCAAACGGATCAGTCACAAGACAAACCGAAACCAGATCTTTATCGAGTTCCTGCAAGTCCGTTTTTAGTTTTGACCAACTCTCACAAGCGAACAGTGGATAGCAACCCATCGCATCATGCAGCTTGGTGTGCGGAATCTCGCGCTCGAGGAGCCAGCCACCGCAATGCGGCAAAGACAGTGGTATGCCGAATTCACTGAGAGACTCCGCATAAGCGGGATCAAGGTATCCGCTCATCGCGAGAACACGAAAGAATGATTTTCAATATTCTTCAAAGTACCGAACTGGCCCGAGTTCTTATAAAACTGCATCGTGAAGCCCAGGCTCCGCATGCGTGCGATTAGATCCCCGTCGGTGATGCCCCACTGCCAGATGTTGTGAATGTCGCGATAGGGGCGTTCGTGTTGGGGGTGGATCTCGTCCAGTTTTTGAAAGAGTGAATCGTAAGGTGGTTCGTTTCGATCGTGCGGAACGTTTTCGAAGTATCCGTCTTCGCCGAGATTCAACAGGCGAACCGTGTGTTGTGCGCCGGTGAACTGTTGATTGAGAATCAGAAAATGTTTCGCGTGGGGCGCGTACAGTTTAAGGATCTCGTCCCAATCCGGATTGACCTGGTGCAGCAGCGTATCGAATAAGAAAATCGCATCGACGTCTTTCGCGCGCCAGGCTATTTTGCGATTGCCGAAGTTTCCGACTACCAGTTCCAGCGCGGGATAACGTTGTGCCTTCTGCCGCACTTCTTCCGTGAAATCAGTGTCAACCAAAAAGGCCTTTTCGGCCCCGTATTTATCGATCGCATAGAAACTGTACCCACCAGCTACGTTCCAGACACCTCCGAGATCCGCAAACGATCGTGGACGAAAGCGTTGAAACGTATAGTCGATCAGATCCTTCTTATCTCCTATGAGCCAGGCATACGGATCCGCTTCGCTCAAACGCGAAACGATTGGCGCCAACGCCTTTTTGATCGATCGAGACATATGGTTTTTTTTCACCACAAAGACACAAAGACACTAAGTCAGTTTTTAACTTTGTGTCTTTGTGTCTTTGTGGTTCAAATCCGTGCTTGCAAATAAGACCGTCTCTTCATTGTGAATCGTGAAGTGGTCAAGGAAAAACTCGTAACCCAAACCGAAGCTATTGATGAACTCCGGGATCTCGGTCAGATCACTCTCATTGTGGTAAAGCGAAATCGCGAGCTGGGGTTTGAACTTGCGTAACGTTTCCTCCGCGCCTTTCAGCGCGTTCAGTTCAGCGCCTTCGATATCCATCTTGATAAAGTTCACGCGCGGCAGGTCCTTCTCTTTCACTAACTCATCGATCGAGATAGTGCTTACCTGAAGTGTCTCGCGACCGTTGTTGTTATGACGCGTCTGGTCCAACGATGTGCCCGGCCCGTTGAAGAAGTAGTCGATCCGCTCGCCTGAAACGTTCCACAAGGCTCTTTGATCGAGTTCGATCCGCGCCGCCAGTTCCGGATTCATTTCGAGATTACGATTGAACACCTCGAGGTTCTCAGGCGCAAACTCAAACGTGATCACCCGTCCTTCAGTGCCGGCCTCGTGAGCAAAATACAGCGCGGTATCGCCCCAGCAGCCGCCGGCGTCGATCACGTAGTCTCCAGGCTGCACTTTCACCGGCGAAGACGTCTTGTTGTACTCATACTGCTTCAGAACAAACGTGCTAACCACGCCGCTCGGCAAGTAGTACAGCTCGATCGGATAGCCAATCGGCTCAAGCACCAGGTGGTTGAGCGCCGCGTTCGAAAATTTCAAAGGTATCGCATCACGGTCCTTGATCAAGCGTCGCATCTGTTCGCGTTGAGACCAGTAAGCAGTGGTATTCAACGGCAACTTGACTTTCCTTGGCCCAAGCAGTCGATATGAGATCAACTTGACCAGCGTCGCTTTTGATTGCTCGTCGGCGAGTAAGTCATAAAAACGGGAAAGCCCGTCAAACGTGCCTTCGATGCGGGCCCAATCGTCTACGCAAGGAGCATTTGCCAGCGGCACGATCGCGAGGCGCCCGGCGAGCCACGTGTTCAGCTTTGCTACCAGCGAACTCTTGAGCGTCGATTTGTATGGTCCGAATCTCTCGGCGTCCCAGTTGTCAGATCCGTAGCAGTTGGTCATGCTGCCGGCAAGCTCGTGCATTAAGGCGATCATGAAAGCGGATCTGTTTGAACTCATGAGCCGTTTACGTCTTCAGTAAGCGTCTGCGAAACCCACTCGAGCATCGGCCGCACTACGCCGGGCCATTTTCCAAACCAGTTTCCATCACGCACTGCGTCGAGCACTTCAAACACGAGTATCTCAGGATGGAGGTAGAGCGATTGGGAGTTCTGCACAAACTGAATTGTAACAGTATAGATTCCGTCATTGAGGAGGCGCCCCGGAATCCTGACTGTCTCGCGCACCAAACCACGGGGCCGGAGCTTTGACCCCGAGCCCGTCGCCAGCACATAAACACCTTCCACGGTGTAAAGGTGCATCGTGAGATTGAGCACGGCATCCGGTTGATGACTCCAGAAATCAAACTCGATCTCGATCTCCGATTCGATCGTGATCTCCTGCCGGTCGTTAGTATCGACTGCGCGTACGCGCGCCGAGCGAATTTGAACCCTTTCGTTTCCCGGAGCGTGCGCCGGATCTTCCCAGTTCTGTTCCAAAACCGGAAGCGTAGTTTGCTCGAGATAGTCGAGCACCACGGGTGCGGTCTCACCCGCTGCGACGATCTCTCCACGGTCTAACCACAAGGCGCGCCCGCAAAGACTACGCACGGCGACCATGTTGTGACTGACGAACAACACCGTGCGTCCCTCTCTCGCAACGGCGCCCATCTTTCCGAGGCACTTCTTTTGAAACGCGGCGTCGCCGACGGCGAGCACTTCGTCGACTAAAAGTATTTCGGGTTCGAGATGCGATGCGACTGCGAAAGCGAGACGCATGTACATGCCGCTCGAGTAGCGTTTCACCGGCGTGTCGAGAAACTGCTCCAGCTCTGCAAAAGCGACGATCTGATCAAACTTGAGCGCGATCTCCTTCTTCTTCATACCGAGGATCGCGCCGTTGAGGTAAATGTTTTCTCTGCCGGTCAACTCCGGATGAAAGCCTGTGCCGACTTCCAGCAAACTCGCGACACGCCCAAACAACTCTGCGCGACCGGTGGTCGGTTGAGTGATGCGCGAAAGCATCTTCAACAACGTAGACTTGCCGGCGCCGTTACGTCCGATCACACCGATAACTTCGCCGCGCGCGACCTCGAAGTTGACGTCTCTCAGCGCCCAGATCGTTTCGCCTTTTCCGTTGTTTCTTGCACGACCCAGCCGCCGCAACCCGGCGCCAAACGCCCGGGTGATGGTTTCACGCAGGGTGTCGTAGGCCTGTTGGCGTTTGCCGATGCGATACTCTTTGCCGAGGTTCTCGACGCGAACGATGGGCTTCATCCAGGTGGGAAGTTTACAGCAGATCCGTGGCTCCTACTATTTGGCCTCGCGAGATGCCGTGAAGGTACCAGTCGCAGTGGTGAACCCATTGAAGTTTTCTTCGTCAATGGTGTTGCCGATAAAGACGACGCGTCCTTTAATCGACCCGTCCGGCTCGAATCTTCCCTTGAAGACAAGGGCGCCGACGTCGCGGCAGCAGGTTCCGAATGGCAAATCGAGATTCCCGGAAAAACTCACGCGATTGTTCTGAATGTCAGACCAGACTGCCGGCGAGGGATCTTTCACGGGCGTATTATCAATGTCCGTGTCGAGGCCAAGGAACGTTCCGACGCCACCCGGTTTCGCTTCGAAGATCAGATTCTTCTCCGATATCCCGACCAAACTGAACTTGACCCGCCAACGGCCGTTCAAGCTGTTCTCCGAGGAAACCGGCGGAGCCGTGATCATCGCAAGCAATACAAAAGCTAACATGAATCTCATCACGCCCTCTTCAAAGAGTTGTTTCACGCAAAGGCGCAAAGAACCGCAAAGGCGCAAAGAAGACCCTCGGCACCGCAGGTCCTCTTTGCGCCTTTGCGGTTCTTTGCGCCTTTGCGTGAAATGGTTTTCTTTACGACAAAGCGGCTAGCCATAACGACTAGCCGCCTTGAATCAAACAGCAACAGAATTAGTTGCCAGGTCCGACTGCCGTACAGCTCGGGCAGCCATCCGTGCCATTACCGCGGATGGAGTTGTTGCCGAAGGTTTCAACAACGCCGCCGGTACCAACCAACACACCGTTGCCGGTGTTGTGGTTGATCTGGTTTTGGCCGATTTCAGCACCGGAAACGCCGCCGCCGGCGTTACCTGCGCGAACACCAGCGCCGCCGTTGAGGGAGATGATGCTGTTCCAAACTCTAACGGTCGCAAACGCTGCGGTCGCATCCGAGAGTACACCATTGGCTGTGTTCTGGGAGAACACACAGTTGTTGGCGACAACGCGGCTGCTCTGACGTGCGTGGATACCGTCCTGGTTACCCGACAGCCGCACGTTGTCGAGTGTGACCTTTACAGTTCCTCCGCTCGTCGTCACGTTTATGCCGTCATTGGTGTTGTCCCTGATGACGCTATTCCTGACGTTGAGTTGAAGGTCGCTGGTTTCTTCGACAGTGATTCCATTCCCGGTATTGAACCTGAAGATCACACAATCTTCGACGTTTACCGTTTTCGCCTGAAGGATCCTCATACCGCTGATACCGTTACAGAAGCCGTTGATGGATAGTCCACGAATCGTCACTACGTCGGTAGCGGCGGCGTTAACAATAATGCCGTTCACCAGTGAGGCCAGAATCGAAGCAAACGTGCCGGTGCCATCGAGCGTGATCGACTTGGTGATGGTTACCGCACCATAACCACCTGGATCGAGAGCATCGATTTCACCGCAGGCGGCGGTCTTTGAGATAGCGCCTGCCCACGTCTTGCAGGGGGCAGTACGGCTACATGGGTTTGCGTCGTCACCGACGCCCGAGACCCATGTTCGGGAGGCCTGGGCCTGGGCGATCGACACACATCCCATCATGAAGATCGCAATAGCCAAAACCTTGATAGTGAACCGAAACTTGCTCATTTGTAGTCTCCTTTTAGTTGAAGGTCTTGGGGGAGGCCGTCAGTAGAACCAGGATTGTTCCGTTCACTGTTGCGACGAATTTCCCCGCAGTTAAAAAAAGAGTATGTGGTCATCAAAGCCATATTTAAGTTGCCTGACCAAACTCGTGAAGAGTGGGACGAGCAGCGTCCGTGTGTTTGCAACGCTGCCCGCCCGAGATCCTTACCCTATTTGAACTTGAAGATCGCAACATGGACGGTGCCGTCGCGAAGCGTGATTGTAAGTTGACGACATGTGTTCTTCCATGAGTTCTCGGTCTTCCAAACGTACTTGTAGCGATCAGAGGTCGCGTCGTAGGTCAGGAAGCTTTGGCCCGCAGTTTCAGTCTCTTCAACGGCTGAGACTGGCAGGTTGGTGTCGCAAGCGATCTGTACCGAGCTCGGTGAGCCGGCGGCAAAGATGTCGAGACCCTGGTTCCCACCCAGACTGAATTTAACGGGCGCCGCCTGGCCGGCCTTGATTTCATTGACCGTTGACGGATTATCGATTGGTGAGAAGAAACCGGTGAAGTTATACGGTAAGACTTCAACATTTCTCACCTCGGTGTCGCTGTGTCCTGACGGATCAGTCACCGAATAAGTTAACGCGTAAAATCCGACCGTATTGGTGTCAACACTTCCGGTCACCACGATCGAGGAGGTCAGGTTACCCGCACAGCCGTCGGAGGCCGTGGCCCCTGGATCGATGAAAACCGTGCCGAAACCGACCTGCATCGGGTTGGCGCCGTTAAGTGTAATGACAGGAGCAACGGTGTCCTCAACGGTAACTACGCGGGTGACTTCCGAAGTAAATCCATTGGCAGTCGCCGAGTAGTTGATCGTGTAGGTGCCGGGCGCGTTCGGATTCACGGTTCCGGTCGTAGTGACCGTTACCGGGCTTCCGCAAACAGTAGCGGTCGCGCCGGGATCAGTAAAGGCATTTCCACACTCGAGCGTGATCTGATCGTCGCCGTTCAGCGTGATGGTTGGCGGCACGTTCGAAGTCCCGGGTTGGTCAACCTCGTCCTCTGGGAAAGTGCCGACGATGACGGTTCGAGTAGCCGTTGATTGATTGGTGCCATCCGTCGCGGTGTACGTGACGGTGTAAGTGCCAGGAATACTTGGATCAACCGAAGTTGCTCCTCCTGGACCAGAGATGGTGGTGGTAACTGGTTTTGGGCCAGCGCACGTGTCGAACGCTGAAACGCCGGGGTCCACAAACGGTGAGCAGGATCCTTGTTGAATTCGATAGGGATTTGCGCCTTCGATTGTGATTGCCGGGCCTTCAGTATCGCTAACGATGATTGTGCGCTCGGTCGAAACGGAGTTAGTACCTTCCGTGGCCGTGTAAGTCGCGGTGTAGGTCCCGACCGCCGGATTATCTAAACTGAAACCGCCGGAATACGCGACCGTTACTTCAATAGGCTCACCGGCCGCATTGATTGCCGTTGCGCCGGGATCTGAGAACCGCTGACCGCACTCGATAGTCAGTGATGCGCCATCATTGAGCGAGATAGAAAGCGCGCCTGGATTATCAACCGTGACCTGGAAGCTAACTGCTGTGCCAGTGCGGGCCGTACAAAGAACTGTCGTGCTGCCTACCGGGAAGAACGAACCAGATGGCGGATTACAACTAATCGCCGGAATCGTTTCGCCATCTTCTCCGACGGTTGTAGTGCCGCAATCGCCGGTTCCGGTTGGCGTGACATACGTGACCACCGCACCCGCTCCACCGGAGTCAGCATTAACTGTGATGTTTTCAGGAGTCGAAAGCTGGCAAGGAACGTTAGTGACCTCAGCTTCCGCCGTCGAACTATTGTTGTCGACGTCGGGATTCACTGGATCGGTAACCGTAGTCGTCACAGAAGCGGTGTCAGAAATCACGGTTCCGTTTGCAACCGTACCGACGCTATAGGTGGCGACGAAGGTTGCTATTTCGCCTTTTGCCAGGCTGGTAATCGTGCAACCGGACGAGCCGGTCTCGCCCTCGTTTGGGTTGGAGCATGTAAAGGTTGGACCACTGAGTTGATCGAATGAGAGGAAAGTCGTGTTTGCCGGAACGGCGTTCGCCAATGAGACTGGCGCGTCACTCGGTCCATAATTCGTGACTTGCACTGAGAAGATCGCCTGACCACCGGACGATACGCTGCTATTGATCGCGCCGACCGAAACTGCCAGGTCCGCGACCGGATTAGCCTGATCGATGACGGTGAAGGGCGTTACCGCCTGAACAGTTTGACCGATTGCGTCGAAAACGATTACGCGCCAGTCGCCAAGGTTTGAGCCGGTATTGAGTGTAAAGGTGGCCGAAGTGTTGGCGGCTGTGAGCCCAGCCGACTGGACTGCGATGGAGCGCGCGTTGGACCAGATGACTCGCCATCCTGGCAGCGCGTCGGAGATCTTTGCGCAGACCGTCAGGTCTGTGTCCTGCACGTTAAAAGTACCTTTTGGAGTGGTGCAGTCTGAAGCGAAAGTCTCCACCGTAACTGGACCACTTTGTGGCATCGGAAGCAGTAGATTGAAATTGGGCAGCGCGACGTCGTGGCGGGCCGTCGGCGTGGAATTATCAAAGTTAACTTTAACCGCGCTTTTATCAATTGATTTCGTGGGGGCAGCTGCGGATCCAATAAAAAGTGGTAGGGCCAGGAGAGCCCCGACGACAATGGACACAGCGATCATCACGCATTTACGCGGTCCACTGCTAAGGGATCTGGGTTTCGAGGGCGAAGCATTTATCATTCTGGATTTTCTCCTTGAGGACTGTTCAGAAGAGTCTCCATACGAGGAGACGCGGGCCCTTGCCCGATTTAAAAGCGGAAACAGCGATCGCTGGATTTTGATCGGCGAAAATCTATGCAGCTGGCTAGCCTGAAAAGGGCTCGGATACTACGACCAGAAGATTCACCACCAGTCAATAGTTAGCAAGATATTTGCAAGAGTGGACTCGACAACTCTGGTCCACCTAAGTTCTGAGCGAGGAGGTCGCATGACCTAATCTCAAAAAAAGCGCGAGATGTAATAGTCCATTTTGCCCCGAAGGTCAAATTGCAATTCCATGACATTTTTGTTTCAGCCACCAGGAAGCACAGAAAGCATACAGCCACAAAGAGGCACATAAGGCACAAATGAAGGAGCGGCATTCAGACGTTTTTTCGGAGAAGTTTTGTGCTTTATGTTACTGTGTCGGGCCGTTTTGATTCACCTATGAAAAGATTCTTCGTCACTGGCGGCGCGGGGTTTATTGGATCCGCGTTTGTTCGCTTGCTGCTGGAGCGGTATGAAAACTGCCGCGTTGTAAATTTTGACGCCCTGACCTACGCCGGCAATCCGGACAATCTGGTTGGACTCGATCCCGAGCGCCATAAATTCGTTTGCGGCGACATTGCGGATGCGGAAGCAGTGCTCGCTAACCTGGAGCCGGATACGGATTTCCTCGTGAACTTTGCGGCTGAGTCGCACGTCGATCGCAGTATCACGTCCGCAGAGAAGTTTCTCCGAACCAACATCATCGGCACACAGGTTTTGCTCGACGCGGCGCGCGCAAAGGGCGTGAAGCGCTTCGTGCAAGTCTCCACCGACGAAGTGATGGGTAGTTTGCCCGAGAATGAGAACAGTTTCTTTGCTGAAGACTCGCCTTTTGCTCCAAACAGTCCGTACGCCGCTTCGAAAGCCGCCGCGGAACACTTTGTTCGGGCGGCCCACCACACGTTTGGCCTCAATACTGTGGTGACGCGTTGTGGCAACAACTATGGTCCGCGCCAGTTCCCCGAAAAATTTCTTCCACTCGCCCTCGCAAACGCGCTGAACAGCCAAACCATTCCGGTCTACGGCGACGGCATGAACGTCCGCGACTGGATCTACGTCGAGGATCACTGCCGCGCGATCCTCGCAGCGCTCGAGAAAGGCCGTTCGGGCGCGGTTTACAACATCGGTGCGCGCAACGAACGACGCAATATCGAAGTTGCCAAAACCCTGCTCGACGCGCTCGGCAAACCCCACACGTTGATTGAATTCGTGGGCGATCGCCTGGGACACGACCGTCGCTACGCGATCGATCCTTCGCTGGTTGAGTCGGAGCTTGACTGGCGGCCACTCGAAACGTGGGAATCCGGTTTGGATAAGACGATTCGCTGGTATCAGGACAATTCCGAATGGATTGAAAAAGTCAGAGACAAGAATTATCAGGAATACTACAAAGCCCATTATGGGAAGCGAGGAAAGTGACGGTTGAGAGTCCTGATAACAGGAGCCGCTGGTCTGGTCGGACGCGCGCTCGTCACTCATTGCACGGAGAGCGGAGATCAGGTTTTAGCTTACGATCATAAAGTGCTCGATATCAGCGACGCTGATGCGGTTGAATCGATAGTTGCGCGTGAGCGTCCTGACGCGATTGTCAATTGCGCGGCGTGGACCGATGTCGATGGTTGTGAGAGTGATCCTGAAAGAGCGCGACAGGCGAATGCGCTCGGTCCGGAAAATCTCGCGCGCGCGAGCCGCAAGGCGGATGCGGTATTGCTTACCATCTCCACTGACTACGTTTTCGATGGAGAGAAGGCAGGTTTCTACACGCAGCGCGACACCCCGGCGCCGATCAGCGTTTATGGTGAGGCTAAACTCGAAGGTGAACGCAGAGCCCAAGCTGCACACGCGCGCACGATCGTGGTCCGCACCGGATACATCTTTGGTCCGGGCGGCCGAAACTTTTTGAGCAACGTGGTCGCGCGCGCCGCACGTGGCGAGAAACTGAAGGCCATCAGTGACTGCTGGGGAACGCCGACTTATGTGCGCGATCTCGCCCGTCGCCTGCGGGAATTAGCGCTCCGCGACCTGCCTGAGATTTATCACGTCGTTAGTTCGGGCGAAGGAGCGAGTTTCGAGACCTTCAGTCTCGAGGCGTTCCGGCTGGCAGGTTTCGACCCGCGTCTGATAGAAGTGGTTTCATCAGATTCCCTCGCGCGGCCCGCTCCCCGTCCGCGTAATTCAAAATTGAAGTGTTTACGGTCCGAGGCCATCGGCCTGGCCCCATTGCCGTCGTGGCAGGAAGGGCTGGACCATTTCATAGGAGTTAGGAGCCAAGATTAAGATTACTCGCGCAAAGGCGCAAAGACGCAAAGTTCTGACCTTCGGCTTCCCGGAGGGTCTGAACTTTGCGTCTTTGCGCCTTTGCGCGAGTAATCTTACTGTCCACTAAAATATGACTTCTGCGATGGTGTCTTTGTGGTTACTTATAAAGTTCTTTGCTATTATTCCCCCTCAGTTTCTCGTGAGTTAAGTTACCTGTTTGTAAGCAATAGAAAGCCGGGACAACGATGATGTCGCAAGATAACCGTTTGATGTCGATGCCTGCGGTCGAGCGAGGTCTGGATAGACCACTCACCGATCTCAACCAGGTGAGGTCCTACGGGCCTGCCGCCAGTGAGCCAAACCAGCTTCGCGACTACTTGTTTGTGGTCCTAAAACGCAAGTGGCTGATCCTAAGTCTTTGTTTGGTGGTTACTTCGCTGGTTGCGGTCCAGATGTTTCGCCAACCCTCAGTCTACGAGGCGGAAGCGACGATCCGGATCGAGCAAAGCAAGCGCAGCGTGCTGTCCACTGAGAAGTTCGTCGTCAATGCTCAGCCGGACGCCAACTTCTGGGGGACGCAAGTCAAACTCCTTCAGAGTCCGGCACTCGCGCGCCAGGTGGCTCTGACTCTCGATCTGCAGCACAACCAGACCTTCTTCGGCAGTCAGGCCCAGGGAGGAATCTTTTCCGCCCTGAAGCGAATGGTGTCCGGCGAGAAGCCGGCGCCCAGAACTCCGTCGCTTGCGCCCGCCGGTCTTGAAATAATCGGACAAGAGCAACTCAGAGATGAGCCATTGTCGCCCGAGGAACTCGCAGCGCTCGAACCTTACGAAGACGCGATCATCGGTGCGGAAAAGATCGAGGGCGTAGTTGGTACCAACCTGTTCAATATTAAGTACCGGCACACCGATCCCGAGATGGCACAGAAAGTCGCCAACGCGCTCGCAGAAGTCTTTCGCGCCAACAACATAGAAAACGCCACTCAAAACTCGAGCAAGGCTGAACACGTATTGGCCCGCGAGATCGCGACCCTTCAGGACAAGATCCGGCACGACACGGAAGCCTTGTTCAACTACGCACGTGAGAAGGGATTGCCGCCGACGATGGACCAGGCGCTCAACGTTGAAGCGCAACGTCTGGCGGATTTGAGCCGGCAACTACTGGAAGCACAGAACAACCGGAACAGTGCCGAAGCGATTTACAGAAATGCCAAGGATACGACTGACGTTCTTTCGATCCCCGAAGTGCAGAAGTCAGAGGTGATCCTCGGCCTTCAGCAGCGACTCTCCGCGTTAAGAGAAAGAAAAGCGGCCCTCAAAGTGACTTACACTGACGAGTGGCCGGAAATCAAAAAGCTCAATGTCTCGATCGAACGGCTCGAAGGTGAGATCGAGAAAGCGGCAAAAGAGACTGTGGGCACGTTGAAAGCCAGGTACGACTCCGCGCAGACTCATGAGAACAGCATCCACAGGATGTACAACGATCAGCGCGGCCGGACCGATCAGAACACGCGCGATCAGATCGAGATGGCGGCTTACACGCAGCGCCTCGAGACGAGCAAGCAGAACCTGAACACTCTGCTCCAGAAGCAACGTGAAGTTCAGATCGCGCAGGGCGACCGCGGCAGTGAAGTCAGTATTGAAAACTACAGCCGCGTCCCCAGAGCGCCGGTTGGACCAGCGCGCTTGCGAAACGTGATGATCGCCCTGGTCCTTTCACTTTGCGCCGGCATCGGTCTCGCGTTCCTGCTTGATTTCCTCGACGACACAGTCAAGTCGCTCGACGACGTCGATCGATACATTCACCTGCCTTCATTGGCGATGATTCCCGCCAGCCGTGGCCCCGTTCGTATGAAAGGACTGCCGCAGGCTGCGGCTGCGCCTTCGGAGAGTACGGCTCTGGCGATGATCGACGATGTCAGATCGCCGATTGCTGAGTCGTACCGGCACTTGCGTACGTCGCTGCTGCTTTCGTCTGCGGGACAACCTCCTCGTACGATCCTCGTAACGTCGAGTCAGCCGTCTGAAGGTAAAACGACGACTGCAATCAACACCGCGTTCATGCTTGCTCAAACGGGCGCTGAAGTGCTGATTATTGACTGCGACCTGCGACGTCCGAGACTGCACGCGCAGTTTGAAGTGGCAAACTCGAAGGGTCTGACAACGTGGCTCTCTGGTGAAAAAGACATCGACCGCTTGCTTCAGACCTGTGCGAAGACTCCGAACCTGAAGATTTTGACGTCGGGTCCGGTGCCGCCGAATCCTGCTGAACTGCTCGGCTCCGAGGAGATGCGCAGGCTCCTGGGTCTCCTAAGCGAGCGCTTTTCACACATCATCATCGATTCGCCCCCGGCAATCTCGTTCACTGACGCGTCAATCCTTTCGACGATGGTCGATGGCGTGATGCTGGTGGTCCACGCCGGCCGAAGCTCGCGAGCAGTGGTGCGCAGAGCCAAACAGCAGTTGCTCGACGTCGGCGCGCACATCTTCGGCGTGGTGCTGAACAATGTGAAGGTCGAGTCGCAAGACTACTATTACTCAGGTTACTACTCGAATTATTACTCGACCGAAACGGAGGGCGGTCGAGGTGCTTCCGCGGGTGAGACCGCCTGATTAGACTTACCTCAAGGCCGCAATGAAGCGAGAAGGCGTTTGTGCTCTGTACTTCATTGCGGCTTCTTTACTGTATGAACGTTCCCATGCTGGATTTGCAGGCGCAGTATGTTTCGCTACGAGACCAACTGCACCAGGCGATTGAAAGAGTGATGACTTCACAACGCTTCGTCCTCGGGGATGAAGTGCGTGGACTGGAACAGTCAATCGCCGATTATTGCCAAACGAAATACGCGATCGCCTGTGCCTCGGGCTCGGATGCCCTGCTGCTTGCCTTGATGGCTCTCGACCTCAAAGCGGACGACGAAGTCATCACGACGCCGTTCTCTTTCTTCGCGACCGCGGCTGCGATCACTCGTCTCGGTGCGACGCCGGTTTTCGTCGACATCGATCCGCACACTTACAATCTCGACACCTCCCGCGTCGCCGATGCGATCACACCACGAACAAAAGCGATCCTGCCGGTCCACCTGTACGGGCAGTGTGCGCAGATGGATCCGTTACTCGAACTCGTGGAAGGCGACGGCATCGCGGTGGTTGAAGACGCGGCGCAGGCGATCGGTGCGACTGACAACGGCCGGCGCGCAGGCTCGATGGGTCTGGTTGGCTGCTTCAGTTTTTATCCCACCAAGAACCTTGGTGGTGCTGGTGACGGCGGCATACTGACGACCAACGACGATCAGATGGCGCAACGGCTGCGACGACTGCGCACGCACGGTGGTGCAACTGAATACGAGCACACGGAAGTCGGGATCAACAGTCGTTTAGACGAGCTGCAAGCGGCAGTGTTGCGCGTGAAGTTGCCGAGTCTCGATCAGTGGTCGGAAGAGCGGGCCCGGAAAGCTGCTTTGTATTCGCGGTTGTTGAGTGAGGCTGAATTGAGTTTTCCTTTGGTCGCGCCGCAAGTGCGATCGGATGGGCGTCACATTTTTCACCAGTACGTGGTTCGTGCTCCGGGAAACCGCGACGCGCTGATGGAACACTTAAAAGCGCGCGGCGTGGGCACGAAGATCTACTACCCGATCCCACTTCATCGTCAGGAGTGTTTCTCTTATCTGGGTTACAAGGAAGGCGACTTTCCCGAATCGGAAAGCGCCGCGCGCGAAACTCTGGCGTTGCCGGTGTATCCTGAATTGACTGGCGAGCAACAGGCTTACGTCGTCGAGTCGATCAAGAGTTTCGGAGCGCTGAGAACCTAAAGGCTGCATGACACTGAAACTGAGCATCATCACGCCGTCATTCAACCAGGGCCGCTTCCTGGAAGAAACGATCATGTCGGTTTTCAATCAGGGTTACAAATCGCTCGAGTACATCGTGATCGACGGCGGCAGTACTGACGAGAGTGTCGAGGTCATCCGTCGTTATGAAGACAAGCTGGCTTACTGGGTAAGCGAGAAAGATCGCGGGCAGGTGCATGCGATCAACAAGGGCCTCGAGAAGGTGACCGGCGACGTGGTCGCTTTTATCAACAGCGATGACGTTTATCTGCCGGGCGCATTCAGTTCGGTGATCAACCACTTCAACGAGCATCCCCAGAGCGAGTGGGTTTGCGGCAACACGATCATGTTTGGCGATGGCTACGACACGAAAGTCATACGAGCGGTAGTGCCGCTATCGGCGGCTCACTGTTTGTCGTGGGCTTATCGCGCGCCGCAACCGGGACACTTCTGGAAAACCGAGCTCGTGAAGTCGGGTTTTCAGGAGCGCTGGCCCTACGACTTCGATCACGACATGTACGTGCGTTTGTTACTGTCGGGACATAAGTGTGATTACATCCCGGTACCGATGGCGGGTTACAGGTTGCACGAAGTTAGTAAGACCATTGCCGAGGGACACCGGCAGATAGAGGAGTTTGATCGGATCGCGGAGTTTTATGAGCCGCAGCTACAGGGCGTGGATCAACGCTGGTGCAAAGCGACGCGCTTTTTGCGGCTTTCGTACGCGGCGAGTGAGGCCGGGCGGAAGTCTGAGGCCATCAGTTGGCTGGCGCGTGCCTTCGCGACCCATCCGGAAGGCGTCTTGAACAGGCCATTCTGGGGCTGCTTGCGCAAACTCACGCTCCGCAGCAGCACCGCTTAAAGAAGCTTTCTCGCGCAAAGGCGCAAAGACGCAAAGTTCCGACCTCCGGCTCCCGGAGGGTCTTCCTTTGCGTCTTTGCGCCTTTGCGCGAGAAATCTCCTTTGTGCGCCCGACGCAACCAAACCTGACGCTTGCATTAAGTGTGTCTCTTATTTTATGTTCGCTTGTCTTTATAAGTTCTGTTCGTTGGAGCATTGAATGTCAGAACCGACAAAAGTTTTGGTAACGGGCGCAGGGGGATTCATCGGGCATCACCTGAGCAAGTACCTGGTCAAACGTGGCTATTACGTTCGCGGGGTTGATATCAAGGAACCGGAGTACGAACCATCCGCAGCGAATGAGTTTCAACTGCTCGATCTCTCGGTTGCAGACAACTGTTTGCAGGCCACCGAGGGAATGGATCAGGTTTACGGTCTCGCGGCGAACATGGGTGGGATCGGTTTTATCGAGAACAACAAAGCCGTTATCGTTCGCGACAACACGTTCATCTACCTGCACACAATCGAAGCCGCGCGGATCAATGGTGTGAAGCGTTATCTTTACACCTCCAGCGCGTGCATTTATCCGGGTTACAAGCAGAACGAGACTGACATCACACCACTAAGAGAGATTGACGCGTATCCAGCCGACGCCGAAGACGGTTACGGCTGGGAAAAACTCTACATGGAGAGAGTTTGCCGTCACTACACCGAAGACTTCGGGCTCGATACACGAGTCGTAAGGTTCCACAACATCTTCGGCCCGTTGGGCACCTATGATGGTGGACGCGAAAAATCACCCGCGGCAATCTGCCGTAAGATCGCTCTGGCAGCAGACGGAGACGACATCGAAGTTTGGGGCGACGGTGAACAGACGCGATCCTATTGCTACATCGACGACTGTGTCGAAGGCATCTATCGCTTGATGGAGAGCGATCATCGCGAGCCGATCAATCTCGGCCAGGACCGGATGATCTCGATCAACGAACTTGTCGATATCGTTTCGAAGATCGCCGGCAAACGGATCGGCAAACGCTACGATTTGACGAAACCGCAGGGAGTAAGAGGTCGAAACAGCGACAACACTCGCTTGCGCGAAGTTTTAAAGTGGGAACCAACCATTTCACTGGAAGAGGGACTGAATACCACATACCACTGGATTGCGAGTGAACTCGAAAAGCAGCACGCTCCGCTGAACGCCCTCGCCACCAGCTAAATCGCCCGAGCTGTTTCTGAAAGAAATGACAACGCGTACCTTCCGAGCGGAGAAGGAGTTTGGCCTTATTGTGGGCACCGTGTTCGGGCTGCTCGGTGTATGGTGGCTTTACCGTGAAAAGTTTCAGAGGCCAGCCTTCATCCTCATCCAGATTGGTATAACGCTCCTTGTTTTTGCCTTGGCCTGGCCGAAATTTTTGGTTTGGCCGCGGAAGGCGTGGATGAAGCTGGCCGAGGCGCTGGCGTTCGTTTCGAGCCGGATCATTCTGGCTTTGATCTTCTTTCTGGTGTTGACGCCGATCGGGTTGGTGAAGCGAGCGATGGGCTGGGATCCGCTGCATCGCCGCGCCGCCGCAAGCGACTCGTATTGGTTGCCGTATCCGCCACGAGGTCGAAGCCACTATGAAAAGATGTATTAAGAGTCGGATGGCCACGGAGGGCCACCCCTACCATCATTTGGAAGTGTCGTGATGTAACTGCAGGGGTGGCCCTCAGTGGCCACCCGATCTTGGATAGATAGAATGTCGAAATTAAGAGTCATCAGCGAGCTGTGGCAGTTCATCAGGGAGAACAAGAAGTACTGGCTTGCTCCCATCGTGATCACGTTGGTGTTGGTCGGTGTGATGCTTGTGCTCGCAAAAGGCTCAGCGATCGCTCCTTTTATTTACACACTCTTTTAATCCGTTGGTAAGCATTCTCGGAATATCGGCGTTCTATCACGACTCGGCTGCGTGTTTAGTGATCGACGGCGAGATCGTGGCGGCGGCGCAAGAGGAGAGATTCACTCGCGTCAAACACGACTACAGGTTCCCGTTGCACGCCGCTCGGTATTGCCTCGCCGAAGCGAACCTCACCGCCGCCGAACTCGACTTCGTCGCGTTCTACGACAAGCCGCTGCTGAAGTTTGACCGGCTCCTCGAAACCTACCTCGACTACTCACCCGCAGGTTTCAGCTCATTTCTGAAATCAATGCCGCTCTGGATGAGTGAAAAACTCTGGATGCCGGATCTCATTCGTACTGAACTCGCGAAAGCCAACGGCGAAGACGACGAGCGGGCGGCGAAAAAGCAGGGCAAGAAGTTTAAGTGGAAACTCCTCTTCGGCGATCACCACGAGAGCCACGCCGCGAGTGCGTTCTATCCTTCGCCATTTCAGGAAGCGGCGATCCTGACAATCGACGGCGTCGGTGAGTGGGCCACCAGTTCAACCGGAACCGGTAAAGATAACGAGATCACGCTCCTGCAAGAGCTTCGCTATCCCAACAGTTTGGGACTGCTCTACAGCGCGTTCACCTACTACACCGGATTCAAAGTGAACGACGGCGAATATAAGGTCATGGGCCTCGCGCCGTATGGAGAGCCGAAGTACGTCGACGCAATCAAGAAACATCTACTCGAAGTGCGCGACGACGGCAGTTTGAAACTGAATCAGGAATACTTCGGCTACTCGCAAGGTCTGCGAATGACGAACGGCGCATTCGACAAACTCTTCGGCGGTCCCCCACGCACTCCGGAATCCCAAATCAACCAACGGGAGATGGATTTGGCGCGGAGCATTCAGGTCATCACCGAAGAAGTGATGCTGAAGATGGCTCATCACGTCAAACGCGAAACGGGGATGAAGCGTCTTTGCCTCGCCGGCGGAGTGGCGCTGAATTGTGTCGGGAATGGAAGAGTGTTGAAAGAGGTTCCGTTTGAAGAGATTTGGATCCAACCGGCGGCGGGAGACGCGGGCGGCGCTCTCGGCATCGCGCTCGCGATCTGGCATCGCTATTTGCAGAATCCGAGAGTAGCTGGCCGTGATGCGATGAAAGGCTCGTATCTCGGACCACGCGACAGCGAAGACGACATCAAGCATTACCTTGACGCGAATCATTTGCCTTACACGAAGTACGCACGCAAACAGTTGCCCGAGGTAGTTGCTGAGTTATTGGCGGCGGGAAAAGTGATCGGGCTGCATCAGGGACGAATGGAATTCGGTCCGCGCGCTCTCGGTTGCCGCAGCATTATCGGCGACGCTCGTTCGCCGGAAATGCAGTCGGTGATTAATCTGAAGATCAAGTATCGGGAGAGTTTCAGGCCGTTTGCGCCTAGTGTGCTCAGAGAGCATGTCGCGGAGTGGTTTGAACTCGACGTCGATAGTCCGTACATGTTGCTGGTTGCGGACGTGGCGCCGCAGAAGCGAGTTCAAACCTCCGCAGGTCAGGCGTCGCTGCAAGGATTTGAAAAGTTGAAGATCAAGCGTTCGGAGATCCCTGCGGTCACGCACGTCGATGGTTCGGCGAGAATTCAAACCGTCAATCGCGACACGAATCCCTTGTACTGGGAGATCATCGAGGCTTTCAGAAAGAGAACCGGCTGTCCGGTGATTGTGAATACCAGCTTCAACGTCAGAGGCGAACCGATCGTGTGCACGCCGGAAGACAGCTATCGCTGTTTCATGCGCACTGAGATGGACTATCTTGTCCTCGAGACCTTTGTGTTGAGCAAAGATCGACAATCTGTGTAATCTGTGGTCATGAAGGTCAGTGTGGTCGTCCCGGTGCGGGATGAAGAGAACTCCATCCGCGAGCTGCTCGACAGCCTGCTCGCGCAAACTCGTCCGCCCGACGAGATCGTGATTACCGATGGAGGCTCGATCGACGCGACGCCACAAATAATCGAGGAATACATTCGCCGCGGAGCACCCGTACGGCTCATTCGCGCCGGCGCCGCGCTGCCCGGACGCGGGCGAAACCTTGGCGCCGCGCAGGCGAGTTTTGAGTGGTTGGGATTCACTGACGCCGGCATTCGTTTGGCGAACGACTGGCTCGAAACACTCGTTGCGAAAGCCGAAGCAGACGATTCGATCGACGTGGTTTATGGCTCGTGGCAACCGGTGACGAATACTTTTTTCAAGGAATGCGCGGCGATTGCCTACGTGCCACCGCCGTCGCCGCGTGACGGCGTACTCATCAGACCTCGATTCATCGCTTCGACGTTGCTACGTCGCGAAGCGTGGCGCGCAGTGAATGGTTTCCCCGAGGATCTTCGCTCCGCAGAGGATCTCGTGTTCATGGATCGTGTGGAGAACGCCGGTTATCGTTTTGTTTTTGAACCGAACGCGGAGGTGCACTGGGACCTGAGACCGACTTTGTGGGCAACATTCAAGAGGTTTCTGGTTTACTCGCGAAACAATATTCGCGCTGGTTTGTTTCGTCAGTGGCAATCGACGATTCTGGTTCGGTATGCGGTGTTGGTGCTGCTGGTTATCGCGGCGCTGATCGTTGAGCCCTCGTGGGTGGTGTTTCCGATCGCAGCGTGGCTCGGCATGTTGTCGGCCCGGGCGGTGATTTCGATCAGGCGAAATCGGGTTTGTTATCCTGCCTCTTTTCTTCACAATGTATTTCGCGCGGTAATGATCATGCCTTTGCTTGCAGTCCTGGATGCGGCGGCCATCATCGGCAGCATTCAGTGGCTACTGCTCGACTCTTTTCGCTGGAGCAGAAAGGCTCCGGTGGAGGCCGGCAATGGGGCTTGAAGGCCGTCGAGTCTTATTCATCTCTTACAACGGAATGCTTGAGCCACTCGGCCAGAGTCAGGTGATTCCGTACCTGCGCGAACTGGCGAAGCGAGGAGTTCAGTTCACTCTGCTTAGTTTTGAGCGCTCGAAGGCTTTCACTGCCGAAGGCGTCAAGCAGTGTGAAACCCTGCGAGAAAAGCTGGCATCTCAGGGAATCGAATGGCACTGGTTGCGTTATCATCAAAGACCGTCTGTGCCCGCAACGATCTACGACGTGCTCGCCGGGATTCGCAAAGCGAGTTCGCTGGTCCAGAAAAACAAGATTGAGATGGTCCATGCACGTGGGCACATCCCCGCAACCATCGCGCTCGCGTTGAAAAAGCGTTTTGGGACGAAAATGATCTTCGACTTGCGCGGTCTGATGGCGGAAGAGTACGTCGATGCGGGCCACTGGCAAAAAGGCAGTCTTCCGTATCGCATCACGAAGGGAACAGAAAGCCACATACTGGCCGAAACCGACGCAATCGTGACGTTGACTGAGAGAATCTGGCCCATCATCAAGGAGTGGGAAGGCCTGCGCGGCCGCGCGGTGCATCATGAAGTGATTCCCTGTTGTGTGGATCTCTCGTTGTTCCAGTTTAATGACGAAGATCGCAGGCGTCGCCGCGCGGAACTGAATCTGGGCGATCGGTTTACAATGGTCTACAGCGGCTCACTCGATGGTTGGTATTTAACAGAACAGATGGCAGACTTTTTTGCCGCGTTTCTTCAGCGCAAGCGTGATGCTCACTTGCTTTGGCTTACCACGGGCAGTCACGATCGAGTAAGAGAGTTGATGAGCAATCGAAAGGTCGAGTCAGGCAGTTTTAGTGTACTGTCGATTGCGTCAGCGGAAGTTCCTTCGTACCTTGCGGCAGCCGACGCGGGTCTAGCGTTCATCAAACGGTGTGTTTCGAAGATTGCTTCTTCGCCGACGAAGAATGGTGAGTATCTCGCGTGTGGCTTGCCGTTGATCATAAACGCGGGCGTGGGAGACTCCGATTCGCTGATTAACGACTGGAGAGCCGGTGTGCTAATCGAGGATTTCACTGACGAAGAGTTTGCGCAGGCTGGTTACAATATCGAAGTGATGGTTGCGAAAACCGATGTCAGGGAAAAGGCGCGTGCGGTGGCCGAACAGCTTTTTGACTTGAATCAGATTGGGGCGGTGCGTTATGCGTCGCTTTATGAAAGGGTTTTAGCCGCAGATTTGCGCGGATGAACCCGGATCCAAATACAATGCTAAAGACTTTGCGATGTCCGAATTGTCGGGCGGAACTCTCGTCTTCGACCAGCGATTTGAATTGTGACTCGTGCGGGAATTCTTATCCGCTCATCGATGGTATTCCGCGATTGCTGCTGCCCCCGATGCGCGAGGCTTTGTTGGGTAACGGTTCTGCTGCCGGAACGGACGAGCGCCTGGTCGCAACAGCACTTAGTTTTGGTTACGAGTGGCATCGTTTCCCGGAGATGTATGAAGAATGGGAGCGGCAGTTTCTCGATTACATGCAGCCGCACGCCGCCGACTTCTTTCCCGGGAAGAAGATCCTCGATGCTGGTTGTGGCAATGGACGCTTTGCTTACTACGCGGGCAAGTATGGCGCTGAAGTTTGGGCCATCGATCTGGGGCCGGCCGTGGAAGTCGCGCGAAAAAATACCGAATCGCGCAACGTTCATGTAGTTCAGGCCGACCTGCACAATCCGCCGTTCGAGTTGGAGAGTTTTGATTTCATCTACTCGATCGGCGTGCTGCATCACCTGCCCCACCCCGAAGCGGCGTTTCAAAATCTCCTGCGCTTTCTGAAACCTGGCGGAATCGTCCAGATTTATCTGTATTGGAAACCCGAGAGCCGCCCGATTAAGTCCGTAATGTTGTCGGGTATCTCGGCTGCGCGACACTTAACGACGCGACTGCCGTATGGCGCGGTGCACGCGTTGGCGTATCCGACGGCGGTTATCGCGTTCCTGTTTTTTGTTTGGCCCTACCGGATACTGCGAAAGGTGCCGGTGTTGAATCGCATGGCCGAAGACATTCCGCTGAAGCAGTACGCAAGCTTTCCGTTTCGAGTCTGCGTTAACGATCAATTGGATCGGCTTTCAGCGCCGATTGAGAATCGGTACACGCGCGCAGACGTACACGACTGGCTCGCGCGTGCGTCGCTGGAGTCGATTAGTGTTGGTGAAAATTTTGGTTGGGTTGCGACTGGCCGCAAGGCCGGATAGTTTGTGACAGGATAAAACAGAAAAGACAGGATTCAGCAGCATTGCCGTAATCCTGACAAATAGAGTCAATCCTGTATACTGATTCGAAAATTCTCGACTAGACCTATGCGTGTTCTCGCCTTGATGCCCGCGCTTTATGACACCTCGCCAGGCCAGCGATATCGGCTCGAGCAATGGGGACCTCTGCTCCGCGAACGCGGTGTCGAGATCACCTACGAGCCTTTCGAAGACGAAGAATTGCACGCCCTCCTCTACAAGCCGGGTCTGATTCGGCAGAAGCTTCAGCTCGTGACGCGTGGTCTGAATCGAAGACTTTCACTGGTCCGCAAGGCCAGGGATTACGATCTGGTCTACATCCTGCGCGAGGCCGCGCTGCTGGGACCGCCGATTTTCGAGAAGTTGATTCACCAGCGTCGGGTGCCGATTGTTTTCGATTTTGACGATGCGGTCTTTGTTTCGTACCGCAGTCCGTCAAATGGTTATTTGAGCTATCTCAAGTTTGCTTCGAAAACGAAAACTATCTGTCGCATCGCGTCGCACGTGATGGTGGGCAATCCGTATTTGGCCGAGTACGCTCGCCAGGTGAACGATCGCGTGACCGTGATTCCGACCACGATCGACACGGAAAAGTATCAGGTGCCGCCGCCGAAAGATTCGTCAGGGCCACCCGTAATTGGGTGGACGGGAAGTTACAGCACGGTCCAACATCTCGACACGTTGCGCGGCGCGTTGAAGAAACTGGCGGAGCGCGAATCGTTTCGTTTGCGAGTGATCGGAACGCCGGCGTACGAATGCGCGCCGGTTGAAGCCGAAGCGATGCGCTGGTCCGCGGAAACGGAACTCGAAGATCTGGGCGCGATCGATATCGGGGTCATGCCGTTGCCAGACGATCGCTGGAGCAAAGGTAAGTGTGGACTGAAAGCGCTCCAATTTATGGCGCTCGGGATCCCGACCGTTTGTTCGCCAGTCGGCGTTAACACCGACATTATCCGGGACGATCAGAATGGTTTCATTGCCGGCACTGAAGACGAGTGGGTCGATAAACTCACGCGGCTGTTGCGTTCGCACGAACTGCGAAAGCGTCTTGGTCAGGCAGGACGTGAGACGGTCGAACAGAAATACTCGGCGATAACTCAGACGCCGAGAGTCTATGAGATCTTCAAGTCGGTGATCCGTGACGCGAATGTTCGAGTTGACGCCGTGGTCCGATCAGCCGCTACAGAGAACCGTGGATAGCCACAAGAGGCACAAAAATCAAAAATGGGAAAACCTAACGTACTGGTTACTGGTGGCGCCGGATTTATCGGTTCTCACCTCGTGGATGCGCTCGTCGAGCGCGGGTATCAAGTAAGGGTGCTTGATGCGCTCGTGTCGCAGGTACACGGGGAAAATGCTACGCCGATGTACTTAAATCCGGCGGTTGAATTTGTTCAGGGTGATGTTTGCGATCGTGAGCTCGTCGATAAGGCGCTCGACGGCATCGACGTGGTTTTTCATGAAGCTGCGGAGGTCGGTGTGGGCCAGTCGATGTACGAGATACATCGATACGTGCGTGCCAACGATCTGGGGACGGCAGTTTTGCTTGAGGCGATCCTTGAGCGACGCCCGCAGATCAAGAAACTGGTGGTGGCGTCGTCGATGTCGATCTACGGTGAAGGCGCGTACACCTGTCCGAGCTGTGGCTCGATCGCTCCTCAACTTCGTCCATCCGCGCAACTGCTCGAAAGGCGTTGGGAAGTTGAGTGCCCGAAGTGCGGCGAGAAGCTGTCTCCAACTCCGACAACCGAAGAGAAGCCGTTGTTTCCCACGTCGGTTTATGCAGTTACAAAACAGGACCAGGAACAGTTTTGTTTGGCCGTGGGCCGGTCGTATGGAATACCGGCGGTTGCGTTGCGCTATTTCAACGTCTACGGCACGAGGCAGGCGTTGTCGAATCCTTACACGGGCGTGTGTGCGATCTTTTCGGCGCGTTTGCTCAACGGTAACCGGCCGTTGATCTTCGAGGACGGCGAACAGACGCGCGACTTCGTGCACGTCAGCGACATCGTACAGGCGAATCTCCGCGCGCTCGAAACGGATCGCGCAGACTATCAAGCTATTAACGTCGGCACTGGCGTGGCAACTTCAATTCGCACGGTTTGCCGTTTGCTCGCGCAAGGGTTGGGCGTAGATTTAGAGCCTGAGATCGTTGCGAAATATCGCGAGGGCGATATACGCCACTGCGTCGCGGATATTTCGAAAGCCAAGTCGTTACTGGGTTACGAACCACAGGTTTCACTCGAGCGCGGCATCCCCGAACTGTTGTCATGGGTCAGCGCTCAAGCCGCAAAAGACAAAGTCGAAAGTGCGACAGCCGAGCTTGAGAGCCGGCAACTGGTCCGTTGAAGTGCCGAAGAGATTAACCACAAAGACACAAAGACACGAAGTACTATTAATTAACTTTGTGTCTTGGTGTCTTTGTGGTTAAAAAATTGCACGGATGCATAGAAGAAGCACATTGGGCTTGCTAGTGCTCGCTTTTTGCGCGCTGTTGCCGTCCTTCCTCAAGCGCCCTCTCTATCGTTTGTTCTTCGGCTACAAGATCGGCAAACGTGTCCGCATCGGGATCAGCATTCTCGACGCCGGCGAATGCAGCATCGACGACGACGTCTCCATCGGTCACTTCAACGTCGTCACGCGCGTACAAAAACTCGCGATCAAAGATCACGTCCGCATCGGACATCTGAACATCATTCGTGGTGGATCGGATGTGAGTTTGGGCCGCTACTGCGAGATAATCCGGATGAACGAGATCAACTCGATCCCCGACCCCGACGTTGTCAACCAGATCGATCCGGTTTTCATCCTGGGCGACGGCAGTATCGTTACGACCGGACACAAAATCGACTTCACCGATCGCGTCGAGATCGGACGCCGCGTAATCCTCGGCGGGCGGAACTCCTCACTGTGGACGCACAATCGACAACGAACGATGCCGATCACGATCGGTTCGCTTGTCTACATCGGTTCGGAGATTCGGATGGCGCCCGGAAGCGCGATTCCGGCGCGATCGATTGTCGGAATAGGCTCCGTGATTACCGCAGCACTGGCGGATGAGGGTAAACTAATCGCCGGCGTACCGGCTAAGATTGTCAAAGAATTGAGTTCAGAAGATCAGTTTCTGATAGAACGCAAAACGCGCCCTGATCTTCCGGACGATATTTGAACCCGCGTTTCAAGTTATGAATACGTTGATCATGGGGGCGCTGATGGCACTTTGCGTCGGCGTGGTTTACCTGAAGCCAGGAGTTGGCCCGGGCGCCCTGGCGGTCTGTGCGGTCGCGTCACTGCCGACCATTCTTGTCCTCGCGCGCGAGCATGAGGATAAGACTTTTCTCCTGCGTGTTTTCATTCTTGCCGTGATGGCGAGAATCATCATCGCCACGGTCATCCATACAGCCGGTGGAGAAGAGTTTTTCGGCGGCGACGCCACCACCTACGATCTTTACGGACAGTCATTGGCCCAGGGGTGGCACGGCGACGAATACCACGCAACGCGCTACGCGAACTTCGCTGCCTCGGGAGCGAGCGCCTGGGGAATGCTCTACATCGTCGCCATCGTTTACGAGATCATCGGCACCAACCGGTTCGCGATTCAATTGCTCAATGCGGCGGTCGGGTCGGCGACAGCCATAACCGTTTACTATTCCGCCAAATCACTTTTCAGCAACGTACGCGTCTCGCGCCTGGCCGCAATTCTGGTTGCATTCTTTCCATCGCTGATTCTCTGGTCTTCCCAGGCTCTCAAAGATGCGCTGATCATTCAGGCCCTCGCGCTCGCGATTCTCGCGACGCTTCGTTTGATGGAGAAGGTCACCGTCGCGCACGTGCTGATTTTGACGTGCTCTTTGCTGTCGCTGCTTTCGCTTCGCTTTTATGTCTTCTACATGATGGTGGCGGCCGTGGTGGGTAGTTTTATTATCGGAATGAAGTCGCTGAGCGCACAGGCTTTTGTGCAACGGTTTGTGGCCGTGGGCGCAATCGGTCTCGTATTCACCTGGTTTGGTGTGTTGAATTTTGGTGCGGCGCAGCTCAACAAGTACGCAAATCTGGAGACGATTCAGAACAGCCGCATGGACCAGGCTACGGCGGGATCGGGTTTCGCTAAAGACGTAGACGTGGGAACGACCGAAGGTGCGCTGAGCGCGATTCCACTCGGGTTGGTCTATCTTTTGTTCGCGCCGTTTCCGTGGCAGTTCCAAACGCTGCGGCAGAGCATCACTCTGCCCGAAATGATCATCTGGTGGTTTTCGTTTCCCTTACTTGTCCTGGGCTGGTGGTATTCGATCAAACACCGGCTGCGGCAGGTTTCGCCGATTGTGCTCTTTACGACGATGTTGACGCTGGCGTACTCGCTCTTTCAGGGAAACGTCGGCACGGCGTACCGGCAACGTTCGCAAATGCTGGTTTTTTATTTCATCTTCGTAGCGGTGGGCGCGATTATTCTGAGGGAGCGCTCGGAAGATAAGCGACGTCAGCAACAACTCGCGAAACAGGAGTTGGCGGATCTTCAGGCGGCGCGTGTGTTGGCGCGGCGGAAGCCGGCGGCGTCGCAAACCGTCGTTGGTTCCTCGTAACGGGAAAGATTTCTCGCGCAAAGGCGCAAAGACGCAAAGTTATGACCTTCGGCTGCTGAAAGTTCTTACCTTTGCGTCTTTGCGCCTTTGCGCGAGAAATCCTATTTCAGGAATCCACGCTCTCTTAGGTAATTAACGATTACCCGCGCATTCTCTTCGGCAGAGCTCCTCTGAGTTTCCAGGACGATCTCGGCGCTCACCGGCGGCTCGTAAGGATCATCGATCCCGGTGAAGTTTTTAATCTCACCACGCCGGGCTTTCAAATACATGCCCTTCACATCTCTCCGCTCACACTCCTCCAGCGGCGTATCCACAAACACCTCGATAAACCGCTCCGCTCCGACCGTGTTGCGCACGTCGTTGCGCGTTGCGCGATAAGGACTCACCGCCGCACAGATCACCGTTCCCTGGTGCTTCACGATCTCTGACGCGACAAACCCGATCCGTCGAATATTCGAGTCCCGGTCTTCCTTACTAAACCCGAGCCCGCGCGAAAGATGATTCCGAACTACGTCGCCATCGAGCAGCGTAACCTGCCTCCCAAACTCCTGTAGCAGCACCGTTAGTATTTCAGCAGTCGTTGATTTACCCGAAGCGCTCAACCCTGTGAACCAAACACAAAACCCTCGCTTGTGCCGCGCCGGATAAGTCGTGGCTATCGCCTCACTAACTTCCGGCCGCGCAAACCACTCCGGCAATTCCGCGCCGCCCTGTCGATACCACTCGCGCACCTGGGTACCGGAAAGTTGCGCCGTCACCGAGTCTGCCTGGATCAGGCGCACGTCTTCGTATCGATCTTCTTCCGGCAGGTAAACAAACTCTCCAAACGGCAAAGCTTTCATTTCGAGCTCGGCTTCGAAACGTTGAAGAAGTTCCTGTGCGGCGTACGGCGGATAGAACGGATTGCCATTTGAATCGTTACCGGGACTGGCATGATCGCGCCCGATAATCATGTGGTTGGCGCCGTAGTTTCTTCTGATGAGTGCATGCCACAACGCTTCGCGTGGGCCGGCAAGCCGCATCGCGAGTGGCAGCAGCGAGAGCACGATGCGTTCGCGATCGTAGTACTTGTCCGCGAGCACTCTGTAAGTGCGCACACGCGTGAAGTAATCGATGTCGCCGGGCTTCGTCATACCCACGACCGGATGCAACAGCAGCACGCCGTCAACTTCTTCGACCGCGCGTTTCGTTAGTTCCTCATGCGCGCGATGCAATGGATTCCGAGTTTGAAAAGCAACGACGTTCTCGAATCCAGTCTGTTCGAGACGGCTGCGTGTTTGCGCGGGCGTCAGGCGCAGTTCGCGAAAATCGTAATGTGCCGGGAGGCGAAGCACGCGCAAACTTCCGGAGATGTTTCGCTTGCCCCAACGATGCATCTCCGCGACGAGTGGATGGCGCGCGTCAGTGGTTCCAAACACTTGTTGCGCGACTTCGGCGACGTCCCAGTCGTAGATCTCTTCGACAGTCATCACCGCGACGATGTCGTTCCGTGAATCGAGTAAAGCCACTTCTGAATCGAGCTTTACCGGATCGTCTGCCGACACGGGCAACGTGACGGGTATCGGGAAAAGATGTCCCCTGCCGAGCCGCATTTCGTGCACGACGCGGTGGTGATCCTCAGCTCCCATGAAGCGATCGAGTGGACTGAAGGCGCCGGTCGCGAGCAGTTCGAGATCGCACAATGCGCGCTCGGAAAGACGGACGCTTGGCAGTCGCTTGGCCTGATCCAGAGCTTCGGGCAGATCGGCTTCAGGGATGGTAAGGTCTACCAACCTCCCTCCGTATGGCGATATGAGTTTAGTTAGGGTTTTTGACACAAGATTCAGGCGGGCATATTACCATCGAGAAATTTTTAACCACAAAGACACTAAGACACTAATGCGAATTTGTGTCTTTGTGCCTTTGTGGTTAATCTGCCATACGTCTATGTGTGGAATCGTAGGGATCGTTCGCAACGACGGAAAACCGACCGACGAACAACTGCTTTCGCGGATGTGCAACGCGATTCGGCATCGCGGTCCGGATGAGGACGGCTTTTATGTCAACGGCTCCGTCGGGCTCGCGATGCGCCGCCTCTCAATCATCGATTTGAAGAGCGGTCAACAGCCCATCCACAACCAGGATCGCAGCTCGTGGATCGTCTTCAACGGCGAGATCTACAACTACCTCGAACTCCGTGAGAAGCTGGAAAAACTGGGCCACACTTTCTACACCAACAGCGACACCGAAGCGATCGTTCACGCCTACGATCAGTTCGGAGTTGACTGCCCCAAACACCTGCGCGGCATGTTTGCGTTCGCAATCTGGAATGAACGTACGCAGGAACTGTTTCTCGCGCGCGATCGCGTCGGTAAGAAGCCGCTACTCTACGCTCACGTCAACGGTGGTCTGATCTTTGGTTCCGAGTTCAGCGCGCTGCTGCTCCATCCCGAAGTCAGTCTTGAGATTCAGCCGGAAGCACTCGATTACTTCCTGTCGTTCATGTGCATTCCTGCACCGCTCACGGCTTACAAAGCCATTCGCAAACTCGAGCCCGGTCACTGGCTGCGCTGGCGCAAAGGCGAGATCGAAGTCCGGCGCTACTGGCAGCCTGACTTCACGAAGAAGCTCGACATCACCGAAGAAGAAGCAGGCGAACGTACAGTTGAGATTCTGCGCGAGGCGGTGCGCGTGCGTTTGATGTCCGAAGTTCCGCTTGGAGCTTTTCTTTCCGGCGGCATCGATTCGAGCGCAGTCGTCGCTCTGATGAGCCAGGAGTCCAGCGATCGCGTCAAGACTTTTTCAATCGGTTTTGAAGAACAGGACTTCAGCGAACTTCATCACGCGCGGCGCATCGCGGAACACGTCGGCGCCGAGCATCACGAATTCATCGTCCGTCCTGATGCGGTTGAGGTGTTGCCGATCCTCGTAGAACACTACGGCGAACCGTACGCTGACTCATCGGCCGTCCCGACTTACTACGTTGCGCGCGAAACCCGAAAGCACGTCACCGTGGCACTAAACGGAGATGGCGGCGACGAGTCGTTTGCCGGTTACGAGCGCTACATCGCGATGGGACTGACTGAGAAGTACCGCAAAGTGCCGTCGTTCCTGCGTGAGTCAGTGATCAAAGAGACTGTGAACCTGATTCCGACTTCGCCCACGAAGCGCAGTCGCGTGAAGTCAGCGAAGCGTTTGCTGGAAGCTGTTTCACTGCCAAAGGTCGATCGTTACACGCATTGGGTCAGCGTCTTTAATAAGGAAACGAAGCGACCGCTCTATTCCGACTTCTTCCGCGAGCAGACGCAGGACGCCGATGCGACCGGCTTGCTGGGCGAGTGGTTCCAGCGTGCGAACGGCATCGGCATTCTCGACGCGATGTTGTTGACGGATCAGATGACTTACCTGCCAAACGATCTGCTCGTGAAAGTCGATATTGCAACCATGGCGGTTTCACTCGAAGCGCGTTCGCCGTTTCTCGATCATCACGTGATCGAGTTTGCGGCGAGTTTGCCTCAGAACCTGAAACTGCGTGGACTGACGAGCAAGTACTTACTGAAGAAAGTGCTGCGCAAGTTGTTGCCGACCGAGAACCTCAATCGCCGTAAGATGGGATTCGGAGTTCCGATCGGTCACTGGTTCCGCGGCAAGATGCAACCGTTCCTGCGCGAGGTTGTGCTGTCGGAAAAGGCCCTGCGCCGAGGTCTTTTCAAGCCGGAGGCGGTCAGACAGTTGGTTGAATTGCACACGCGCGGCGAACGCGATTATTCGCACCAGCTTTGGACCCTCTTGATGCTCGAATTGTGGTTTAACCGGTTCATCGACTCCCACTGATTATGCAGGCGCCGGAAAAGGTCGAAGGGATTGGAGCGCAGTGGATTCTGACTCAGGATCCACGTTCTGAAACTGTGCCGCGCGCGTGTGCTGCGTGTGGTTCGAGAGACGCCGAGGCTTTGGGATCGAAGAACGGGTTTGCGTTTGTGTCATGCCGGAAGTGTGCGACGCTCTACACAACCTACTCACCCTGGTATTCGAGTGAGCACTACTACGACAACTATTACGAGGACGGGAGTCTTTCACCGCCGGCGTTTGTGCAAACACGATTGGAAGAGATCACTGCGGAGTTCTCGTCTTATCGGAACAACAATCGACTCCTTGACGTCGGTTGTGGCGCGGGGAATCTTTTGCAGGCGGCGGGAAAGAATGGTTGGGATGCGTACGGCGTCGATGTGTCGGCCAACTCGAT
>JBIOVO010000157.1:0-26547 GCA_044867735.1 Pyrinomonadaceae bacterium
GGTCAGATCGATTTCCTTGAAGTTAAGCCCGCGACAAACGGCGCCGCCGCCGATCGGTTTTCGCCGTTTGCGAATTGGACCCGGGGATTATCCGTGGCGCAGGTCCAGGCTCGTTTGGCCCGCGCGGCGCGGGGCATTGGTCAGATCGTCGATCTTCGCGTCGTCTCGCGAGGGGCGTCGCATCGCGTAACGGATCTGGAGATCGTGGGCACCAGCGGCAGCGCACACGTGCGTGGCGGGCGCATTCGCTCGGCGCTCGGGTTGCGGGAGCAACTCTTCGTCATCGATCGCGAATACGACGAGAACGGGCGCGTAAGTGAGTTTGTCTTCATCGGCCGGGGCTGGGGCCACGGCGTCGGCATGTGCCAGGTCGGCGCCTACGGACTCGCGAAACAGGGTTACTCGTCCGAACAGATTCTGAAAGCCTACTACTCCGGAATCGAACTCACCCGGATGTACTAAAACCGAAGATTTTTGTGGTAGAGTCAGTTCAACCTCAACAAAGATTGGGAAGTAACTATGGCTGTAGATGCTAAATACCTCATGACCGTCGCTGAATTCGAAAAGCTCCCTTACGATGAGAGGCACCGTTATGAACTTATCGAAGGAGAACTTCACGTGTCGCCTGCGCCGGGTATTCCTCACCAGGTCGTGCTCCATAATCTTCAACTGGAACTAGGGTTCTATTTAAGACGTAACCCGGTCGGCACTTTGGTGCCTGGACCAAACGCTGTCTTGAGCGACCTGGACTGGGTCATTCCAGATCTCGTCTTTGTTACAAAGGATCTCTGGGCCAGCCTCGTCGTAGATGATAATTTCCATGGTGCGCCCGATTTGGTGATTGAAATACTCTCACCGGGCAATTGGAAACACGATCTGAGGACCAAGCGAAACCTCTATGGGAAGTTTGGTGTGCAGGAGTACTGGGTGGTGGACGTCCGAAACCAAGCGATCATGATCTTTCGTTTGAACGGCGAAACGCTGGAAGAGATTCAGACGATTCGAGACGATGATCGACTTGAATCACCGCTGTTGCCTGAGTTTTCGATCAGAGTTGGCGACATTTTCAATTAGGATTTCTCACGCAAAGACGCAAAGGCGCAAAGTTAAGACCTGCGGTTCCGGAGGTCTTCCTTTGCGGCTGCCTTTGCGTCTTTGCGCCTTTGCGCGAGAATCTTCTGAAGAACAAATGCGCTTCACGAGAAATCAGCTGATCGGGGGCCTCATCCTCCTCTTCCTCATCTGGACGGTGATTGTTTTTCGCATGCTATCCTCTCGCGCGTGAGTGAAAGTCCGGTCATCGCTATCGTCGGTCCAACCGCGTCTGGCAAGAGCACACTCGGAATCGAAGTCGCCCTCCAAATCAACGGCGAAATCATCAACTGCGACTCGGTCCAGGTCTACCAGGAGATCCAGATTGCTACCGCCAAGGTACCGCTCGAAGAACGTAAAGGCGTCCCACATCACCTAATCGAATTCGTCTCACCCGACACGAACTACACTGCCGGTGAATGGGCACGCGACGCCGCAACGAAGATCGAAGAAATCGAGAGTCGCGGACGTGTACCTTTGCTGGTAGGAGGCACGGGGTTCTACCTGCGCGCGCTGCGACGCCCGTTTTTCATAAGTCCGCCAACCGATGAATCGATTCGCCTGCGTCTGAACCGGATTCGCGAAAGGCATGGCTCAGAACACCTGCACCGGCTCTTAAACAGGATCGATCCACTCGCGGCCCAACACTACTTCCCCCGCGACTGGCCCCGTATTCAAAGGGCCATCGAGGTCTATCTGCAAACCGGCCGTTCGATTGTGGACCAACGCCCCGATCGTCCCGAACCACACGAGAGCTCACGGCGCCTGCGGATCATGGCTCTCAACCCGCCACGTGGAGAACTCTACGAACGCATAAATAACCGCACCGAAGACCATTTCCGGGCCGGACTCGTCGAGGAAGTTCGAGCACTACTGGCCCGTGGATTCTCACCTGTCTCTAATGCGCTTGGCGCACACGGCTATCGTCGTGTAGTCGAGTACTTGCAGGGTCTGCGCGACCTCGAAAGCGCTCTCGAACAGACCAAACTGGACGTACGTCACTACGCCAAACGTCAATTGACATGGTTTCGCCATGAAGCCGATGTTGAGTGGTTTGAGGGTTTTGGTGAGGAAAAGCGCGTTTTGGATTCCGTTATGGAATCGATTGCCGGTGGTCCGAGGTCCAAATAATCATGTTTCTCTCACATCTCTGACTATCTCTTGTAAGACGAACATCCGTGTTGTAATCTCCTTGCAACCGCGCCATTCGGAATTCACCCCCGGGTTTTTCTAGCATGTCTGACGGGAAACAGGCACCGCAAAACATTCAGGACGCCTTTCTCAACACGGTGCGCCGCGAAAAGACGTCTGTGGTCGTTTACCTCTTGAATGGGGCCAAGCTGACCGGCCGCATCCGCAGCTTCGACAAGTTTTCGGTACTGCTCGAATCCGGCTCACAGGAGCAACTGATCTTTAAACACGCTATCTCAACCATCTCACAAACCAGACGTGGCACCGGCGAACTCCATTCGCAGCCTACCACCGAAACGAATCCCAGAGACTCCCGTACTCACGACTCGCCTGAGGCGTGACATTCGTTTACACTCTCGTCGCATTTTTCACCCGATAAAGAGGACTTGTGCCTGGAACTTTCATTACCTTCGAGGGTATCGATGGCAGTGGGAAGTCGACTCAGTTGCGTTTACTGGGCAATTTCCTGCGAGCCAATAGTTGTGATGCACTGCTGACTCGCGAACCCGGCGGTACGACTCTCGGGTTGCGTCTGCGAGCGGCATTGCTGGATGCGATGGAAGAGGTCGATCCACTGACCGAACTGCTGGTCTTCGCTGCCGATCGCGCGCAGCACGTGCGGCGCATGCTGAAGCCGGCGCTGGCCGAAGGAAGGGTCGTTATCTCCGATCGCTATGCGGATGCAACCGTCGCTTATCAGGGCGCTGGGCGCGGTTTTTCGCCCGAACTGATCGCGCAGATTGTTCAGTTAGCCACTGAAGGACTGAAACCGGATTTGACGCTCCTATTCGACGTGTCGATCGAAGAATCTACTAACCGGACGACTCGTCGTTCGACCAGCAAAGGTTCGTCCAGCAGGATTCCACGCGATCGACTCGACATCGAGCACGCCGATTTTCACACACGCGTGCGCGATGCATACTTGCAGATCGCCCTTGCCGAACCCGAGCGTGTGAAGTTGATCGATACGAGTGGACCAGTTGAAGGCACTCACGAGCGAGTTAAGGAGATCATCGTCCCGTATCTTCAGAGTCGTGGGCATTTTATTGCCGCTTGCCGAATGCCGATTGCCGATTAAATTGAAGGATCGGCAATTGGAAATAGATTATGTTTAGCGAACTGACGGGAAACGCCCGTGTTAAAACCGCACTGAAACGGATGCTGGTCAACGACCGTCTTCCGGGCGCGATGCTCTTCACCGGTGAAGAAGGCATCGGCAAAAGACTGTTTGCGCTCGAAGTCGCGCGCGCTTTGAATTGCCGCACGCCGAAGGATAACGAAGCCTGTGGCGTGTGTTCGTCGTGTGCTCGTATTGGGAGACTGAATTACCCGCAACGCGAAGATGCGGAAGAGTGGTTGCAAATAATCTGGACTAACCATCCGGACGTCGGTCTCGTGGTTGCTCCAAAACGCGTTTTGCGCGTCGAGCAGATGCGCCAGATTGAAAAGGAAGCGAACTTCCGTCCGTTCGAAGGCAAGGCTCGAGTTTTCCTGATTGACGAAGCTGACAAACTCAACGACGCGTCGGCCAACGCTTTGCTGAAGGTCCTCGAAGAGCCGCCGAGAACGTCGCACTTGATCTTGATAACCTCGCGTCCGGCGATGCTGCTGCCGACGATTCTTTCGCGTTGCCAGATGATCCGGTTCTCACCTTTGACACCCGACGAGATCGAAACGCATCTCACGAAGAACAAGATTGACGGCAAGACAGCGCGTCTGCGCGCACGCGCCGCGGGCGGAAGCATGGGCCGAGCGCTCGCCGGTGATCTCGTGACGTTTACGTCGCAGCGCAAAGCGATGCTGAAGGTGCTGAACTCACTCGCGGTCAGCAACGATCGCGCGCAGCTGTTACGATCGGCAGAACAACTCAACGAAGCGCAGTACAAGGAGGAGTTTGAAGAACGACTCGACGTGCTCGAAACGTTGATTCGAGATGCGTGGATGCTGTCGCTTGGAGTTGATAAGTCTCAAATCGTGAATGAAGACTTATCGAGTGAGCTGGTGGAGATTGGTCAGAGACTCGATTCGAGCCGGGCGGCTGACTGGATTCTTCAGATTGAGGATCTACGGGAACAGTTGATCGTAAACGTGAATCGGAAGGTTACAACCGACGCTTTGTTCCTGGTGATGGCCGGCGACGTACCCGCGCCCAAGCGGCCCAAGATTCGTTGACAGGATTACAGGATTAAAGTTGACAGGATTGCAGGATTAAACATGATTAGATCAGTCCTGTCTAATCCTGTAATCCTGTCCTCATTTTTCAATCGTGACAAGTTCTGGCTCGGTAGGTTTAGCGCTCGCGCCTTCCGCGAGTAGTTTCTCGGTCTCCATCACGAACGCTTCAACAATATTCTCACCCGCAACCTTTCGCATCGGCACTCCATCCTTAAAGATCATGCCGACACCACGTCCAAACGTGATTCCAAGCTGCGAGTCGTGAGCTTCGCCTGGACCATTCACCGCACAGCCCATGATCGAAAGGTGAAGTGGCTCTTCGATGTGGGCCAGTCGCCGTTCAATTTCAGTAACGATGCCGACGAAGTCATCAACGTCGAGGCGCCCGCAAGTCGGACAAGCCACGACGGTAACGCCGCGCGTCCGCAGCCCGAGCGACTTCACGATCTCCCAAGCGACGCGCACCTCTTCCTGCGGCTCCGCCGCCAGCGAGACTCTAATAGTGTCGCCGATTCCCTCGTGCAGCAGGATTCCCAGACCGATTGACGACTTCACGGTTCCACTAAACGAAGTGCCGGCTTCGGTGACGCCGAGATGAAACGGATAATCCACTTTCTGGGCCAACAGACGATACGCCGCAACGGTTCGGTGCACGTCCGAAGCTTTCAGAGAGATGATGATGTCAGTGAAATCGAGATCCTCGAGGATCTGAATGTGACGCAACGCCGACTCCACCATCGCTTCGGGTGTCGCCGTCCCGTACTTCTTGAGCAAATCCTTTTCGAGTGAGCCGCCGTTAACACCAATCCGGATCGGAACCTTCTGCGCCTGCGCTGCGCGCACCACCTCGCGAACGCGTTCATGCGCGCCGATATTGCCCGGGTTCAGTCGCAGCTTATCGATGCCCGCTTCCAACGCCATCAACGCCAGTTTGTAATGAAAATGAATATCGGCAACGATCGGCACGTCGGGCACGCGTTTTCGAATCTCTTTCAACGCTACCGCTGCATCGTTGTCAGGAACTGCGAGTCTCACGATCTCACAACCGGCGCGCATCATCTCTTCGATTTGTGCAACTGTTGCACCGACGTCGGAAGTGTCAGTCTTCGTCATCGACTGGATCGCAACCGGCGCCCCGCCACCGATCTGAATATGCTTAACTTGAACTGGTCGAGATTTGCGCATGGCGTCTAGCTTACAAAGTTCAACGTCCAAATCCAAAGGTAAGTTCCACTTTGGATATTGGACGTTGGGTCAGTTGACATCAACTATTTTGCGGGCGCTGTAGCCGCCGGTGGTTTATCCGGCGGACGACTCCCGAAGGTCTTGATGACGTCGTTGGTGATCACGAAAACCATCAGCAATAAGACCATCACGAATCCAACTTGCTGAATCCGGTCGCGAACCGCCGCCGAGATCGACAAACCAATCAACGCCAGCAGGCCTTCGAGCAGGAGCAGGAAGATCGCGCCACCGTCGAGGACAGGAATGGGCAACAGGTTGAAGATGCCGAGGTTTAAGCTCAGAAAACCGAGCATGCCGAAAACGCCGTCCCAGCCGAGGCGCTCCACCGATTTTTGCGCTGCCTGGTAGATCCCGATCGGACCTGACAAGGTGTTGCGAACGGACCGCTCACCGGTGAACACCTGACCGAGGGCTTTGCCCGTCAACCGCAGAATCTGAATGTTTGAGTCGTAGGCATACTTAGCGGCTGATCCCAGAGTTGCGGGTAGAAGCGGATATCTTTCCGAGACTCCAAATCCCAAACGACCGTTGATACGACTCTCGTCTGTCATTAGCTGGACGGTTTGTCCGCCTCGGTCAACGACGATCGGTATTCGCACCTTGTCGTGGTTGCGGATGTACTCCGTAACCTGTGCTGAACTTCTGACTTCCTCGCCGCCAATCGAAACGAATCGATCGCCTTCTTTCAGGCCGGCGGACTCCGCCGGTGAGCCAGGGTTCACGTCGCCGACCATTACCGGCAGTCCACCGTAATCCGGAATGAAATCAAGGAAGCCTGCTGTCTCGCCGTTTTCGGTTCGAGAGCTTGGGGTAATCGTTAACGGAACCTGCGTTCCGTTACGCTCCACCACGATCGCCAAGGGTTTGGCTGGCGAAAGGAGTGCCTCGCCACTGATCAGTTCCCACGTCGGATGCTCGATGCCGTTAAAAGAGACAATGCGGTCGCCCTGCTGGAGACCCGCTTGTTGGGCAGCGCCATTAGTCTGAAGGTAATAAACAACTGGAGCGGGAGTGGCTGGAACGCCGTACATCATCGCGCCCGCGAACGGAATCGCGAGGGCGGTCAGGATGTTCATGACCGGACCGGCGAGGGCAACGAGAATACGCTGCCAACGTGGCCGAAGGTTGAACATCTCCTCAGGTGGAATAGTCTGGTCGCCGGCGCCTTCGAGCGGGGCGTTTGACTCATCGCCGCCCAGTTTCACATAGCCGCCGAGCGGGATAGCAGACACGCGATAATCCGTGTGCCCCCACTTTTTACCAAACAAGCGCGGACCAAAACCTACGGAAAAGGTCTCAACTCGAATCCCGAAAAGCTTGGCAACAATAAAATGGCCGAATTCGTGAAGGACAACAGCGGAACCGAGGATGAATATAAAAGCCAGCGGAACAATTAGATAAGTCATTAAGGATCTTTTCCTAAGGTTTTTTCAGTATGCAACCACGCTTAGACTCGACCACTGCGAGTCAAGGTTGCACAGGCGAGTGTATCTGTCCGGTTAAGATAACGTCAAACATTTCGGATTGTGTGTTCTCCAATTAAGAATTTCTCGCGCAAGACTAAGCCGCAAAGTTAGGACCTGCGGCATCCGGAGGTCAGACCTTTTGCGTCTTTGCGTCTTTGCGCGAGAAATTCTTCCTGGGCCTCTCAAACTGCAGCTTTTTCGAGGGTTTCTATCACAACACCAGCGGCGAGGCGCGCCTCGTGGTCTGCTTTGAGGATGGTGGCGATGTCTTTTGCGGGCTGATTTGCATGCCCATCCATCACCGTTTCAATTACCTGCGGGATCTCCGTCAAACAGATTCGTTCGTTGAGAAACGCGCCGACTGCCTCCTCGTTCGCGGCATTCATGGCTGCCGGCAGCGTCCCTCCTTCGCTCAATGCGCGATAAGCCAGTCCAATACAGGGAAAACGATCGTGATCCGGCGCCTCAAAATGAAGACCCGAAACGGCGGTCAAGTCCAACGGTGGCAACTGGCATTCATGTCGTTCCGGATACGTCAACGCGTACTGAATCGCATGACGCATATCCGTGACTCCCATTTGCGCGATCACGGATCCATCAACCATTTCGATCATCGAGTGCACTACAGATTCGGGATGCACAACGATATCGATCTCCTCCGGGCCGAACCCAAACAGCCAATGCGCCTCGATGACTTCCAGTCCCTTGTTCATCAACGTCGCCGAGTCGATGGTGATCTTCGCGCCCATGTTCCACGTCGGGTGGCGCATCGCTTCCGAAACGCTGGCGAGTTTCATCTCGGCTTTGTTCTTCGTTCGGAATGGCCCGCCTGAAGCGGTTAAAACGATCCGGCGAACTTCCTCGCGCCGCTCGCCTCTCAGACACTGATGCAGTGCGTTGTGCTCAGAGTCAACCGGCAACAACTCGGCGCCAGAACTTCTCGCGGCGCGAGTCATCAACTCGCCGGCCATCACCAACGTTTCCTTGTTTGCCAGAGCAACGCGCTTACCCAACTCGAGCGCCTTGAGTGTCGGGACAAAACCCACGGCGCCGACGGTCGCTGAGATAACGCAATCAGCTTCAGGATGACTTGCGACTTCAACCAGTCCGGCTTCGCCGGTGACGATGCGCGGCAGATCGATATCGCGTGCGAACAACAGTGCGCGCAGATCGTGCGCCGCAGTTTCGGAATCCACCGAAACCAATTGCGGCAAATGAACTGCAATCTGCTCTGCGAGACGTTCGACGTTACTGCCGGCGGCGAGCGCAACAACGCGCATTCGTCGCGACGATAATGAGTCGATGACACGAAGACTATTGCAGCCTATCGACCCGGTAGAACCAAGTATTGCGACTCCTGAAGTTTGCGCAGGATCAATCATGCAATCAAAGGGGGGATGAGTACTTGCGTATCGTAGGGGTCAAGCAAATCGACGGTCTGGCCTGACTCGTTTTCATATGACGCCGCGCTTACGCGCCAGGCGCTTCCGCTTACCAACACCAGGTGAACTGAGGCATTCACCGTTTTTTGTTCACCGATCACCTTGAGGTTCAAAGTCGCTTCGCCGTTGCCGTTGTGAAGGTTAACGCTGCCGGTAACGATACTGCCGAAGTCTCTGACCTCGCCAATCTCCAACTTTAGCTTCTCGTTGTTGCGAAGAAAATCTTTCGCTTTCGCGGCTGCCTCACTATTTCCGACCCCATACAACGCGAGGCCAATAATGCCGCCGACAAAGAGTGCGACTACAAAACCCAGCACGATAACCACTCCCGCAACAATCAATACGATTTTCTTGGTGGTCATCGATCTTCTTCTTTAGCGATTAGCTACGAAAGTAGAAGCGGGCAAAATAGTAGATGAGTGGCGCGTTGAAGAGCAAGCTATCGAGTCGATCGAGTATGCCGCCATGACCGGGCAAAAGGTTGGCCGCGTCTTTCGCGCCGGCGCCTCGCTTCAGCGCGCTTTCGACCAGATCGCCGAAGATTCCCACGATGGCCATCACTCCGGCAAGGGGCAGGATGAACTTTAACGGCAGCTCACGAAAGAACCAGTAATGCGAAAGCGCACCCATCGCAAGCGCGGCGAGGATGCCACCGATCGCGCCTTCCCATGTCTTGCCGGGACTGATCGACGGAGCGAGTTTGTGTTTTCCCAGGGCGCGTCCGATGTAATAGGCGCCGGCATCGGCTCCCATCAAGACGAGGAAAAAGAACGACAGCAGGTGTCTTGATAACGATGGCTCAAAGCCAATGCGAATCGAAAGCAGATGACTTCCCATCAGCGGGATGTAGAGAATGCCGAGCATTGTCGCACCGACAGAAGCGAGCATCTTATCGAACGGAGCGCCACGAAGAGTCGTTGCAACCATCGAGCCCGCGGTAAAAGCGATGACTACGAAAAACGATCCCGCGAGCGTGATTGCGTAATCAGGTTGCAGGGAGATCAAGATCAGAACTGTGCCGGCAAGATAACCCGTGACGGCGTCAGGTTTTAGTTGTAGTCGTGCGGCAAGGGCATAAAACTCCAGCAGGCCCAGAACCATCGCCGGAACTGCCAGCAGCATAAAGAGCCACCACAACGAGGGAAAGATGATTGACGCGATCAGGAAAGGTAGAACGATGACCGCCGTTAGGAGTCGTTTCATTCGGGTATAGGTCCAATCGGTCCAATCGGACCTATGGTTTGTTAACTACCAACTTCAGTCCACCGAATCTTCTGTCTCTTCGTTGGTAATCGACCACGGCGTCGAGCAAATGCACGCGTCGAAAGTCGGGCCAGAGCGTTTCAGTGACGTAGATCTCGCTGTAGGCGCTTTGCCAGAGTAAGAAATTTGAGATTCTGAGTTCACCGCTGGTGCGAACAAGCAGATCGAGTTCAGGCAAGTTTCGTGTGTAGAGCTCGTTTGCGATCCGTTCCTCAGTTAACTCATCCGGACGGCTGCCTTCGTCAAGCAGGCGTCTGACTGCGGCGCGCGCGGCATCGACGATCTCTGCGCGCCCACCGTAGTTCAACGCCACGGTCAGGACCATGCCTTTGTTTCTCGCGGTCTGTTCGGTTGCCCGGCGAATCTCTTTCCGCACGTTTTCCGCGAGCGCACCGATGCGGCCGATAGTTTGAAACTTGATTCCCTGTCGATCGATCGAGTCGAGTTCGATGCGTAGATAACGCCGCAACATGCGCATTAGCGCATCGATCTCGTAGCGCGGACGTTTCCAGTTCTCGGTCGAGAACGCGTACAACGTGAGCGCGCCGAGCCCCAAACGCGCACCGGTATCAACGGCCGCTCTAACCGCTTCGACGCCCGCACGGTGACCAGCGACGCGCGGTTGACCTCTTTGCGCGGCCCAGCGTCCGTTGCCGTCCATGATGATCGCGACGTGGCGCGGCAATCGATCCCACGCAATCGCCGCAAGCAACGATTCTTCTCGTGTTCCTTTTTGAATTACGCCGGCGAAGTCAGAAAGCATAAAAATGAATAAGTCCGATAGGACCTATATGACCTATCACTGATAACGCACTGAAAGCAAGGTTAGACCGCAAGCCGGAGCCGTCGCAGCGGCATTCGGACGCACGCCGAGTTCGAACGCCTGGGCTACGTCTTCAGTGGTCAATTCGCCGCGACCAATCGCCATCAGCGTCCCGGCAATCGCTCGCACCATGTAACGCAGAAATCCATTTGCGGTAACGCGCATCTCGATCAACGAACCACGCAGACGCTCATCCACCCGCGGCAGCACGTCCAGGCGTGTGATGGTTCGCACTCGATCTTCAACGTCCGACTGCGCGGCGGAGAACGCCGTCCAATCGTGCTCGCCGTGAAACATTTGCGCCGCCCGCTTCATGCGTTCGAGGTCCAGCCTTCGTCCGTCGTGATGAACGTAGCGGTACCAGAAAGGCGATATCGCTGGAGCGCTTACGATTCGGTAGACGTACGTCTTTTCGAGTGCGGAATACCGCGCGTGAAAGTCGTCAGCAACAGGTTCGACCGTCAAAACACGAACGTCTTTGCCGACGTTAGCATTGATCGCTGCACGAAGCTTTTCGGGCGCGATCTCGCGCTGGATTTCGACGCTCGCCACCTGACCTTCGGCGTGAACACCCGAATCCGTACGTCCCGAACCGTGAACGTTAACGCTGCGGCCTTCGATTAAAGAGAGCGCACTGGTCAACTCGCCCTGGACAGTTCTGAGATTTTCCTGGATCTGCCAACCGTGAAAGTCTGTGCCGTCGTACTGAATAAGAAGTTTATAGTTCATTGCAGAAGAAAGGTTTAGAGTTCAACCTTTAGGTTGCAGCCTTGCGCAGTCAAACTGCAAGCTAAAGCTTGAACTCTGAACAAAATCATTTTAGGCCTTCTGACCGCGGCTTCCAGGCTTGATCGCCGGGTTGCCCAGCTTACACGCATCACAAACAGCAGGCTCAACCGACAACACCTTCAACGACGCGAGCGTCGTACGCGGCACGCCAACGTCCGCGCTCCCTCCGGAGCGATCGATGATCGATGCCGCTGCAACCACGTCGGCGCCGGCGCGTTTCAACGCTTCGATCGTCTCGCGCGTCGAACCTCCGGTCGTGATCACGTCTTCGACGACCAGAGTCTTTTCACCCGGCGTGACAGTGAAACCACGTCGCAGCGTCATCTCTCCCAACTCGCGCTCGGTCCAAACAAATCTTGCACCAAGCGCGCGCGCGACCTCGTGTCCGATCACGATTCCACCAATTGCCGGCGACGCGACCAACTGAATCCCCTGATCGCGATATGCCTCTGCAATGGCAAGTCCAAACGCTTCAGCCTTGTCAGGAAACTGAAGCACTAACGCGCACTGCAAATAGACCGTGCTGTGCAAGCCGCTGGAAAGTTGGAAATGACCTTCGAGCAACGCTCCGGTCGTTCGAAACTGATCGATCACTTGTTCAGAGTTCAAATTCATACCTCGACTAATATGACAGGCGTGCTACAATCCGATCCCGAATGCCGCCTTATCCGAATTTAGTTTCCGATTCCACCCTCGTTCAAGACACAATCGACCTTTTAGCGGGCTCCGGCGGACGCGCAGCCGCAACGGAGATCGTCGATGCGGTTTTCAAACTTTCTCACATCGACGACGAGCTCGCTGGTCTGCTTGTTGCCGATTTAATAAGAAATGATCGACGCTTCAAGATCGATAACAACACTGTCGAGCTGCTTGCAGACGATAGTCACGCGCGTCTGCTGAAGGACCTGGAATTCGTAGTCGTTGACGTCGAAGCAACCGGCGCCAAGATGCCGCCTAATCGACTCATCGAACTCGGCGCGTATCGCATCCGCGGCGGAAAGATAGTCGACAAGTTTTTGTCTCTCGTCAATCCTGAAATCCCGATTCCACGCTTTGTGGCGTCACTCACCGGAATCTCGAACGACATGGTCAGACGCGCTCCAATGTTTGCCGAGCTCGCGCCGCAACTGCTCGACTTCGTCAGCGATTCGGTGCTGGTGGCCCACAATGCGCCGTTCGATACGAGCTTTCTGAACCACGAGATTTCACGCGTCTATCCCGGTCATCGCATGGTGAACCCGCATCTCTGCACCGTCATGCTTTCGCGACGCGCGCTACCGGCACTTTCGAATCACCGGCTCGACACGATCGCCCAGCACTTCTCGATTCCGATCGCCAGCCGTCACCGCGCCGGCGGCGACGCACTCGCAACCGCCGAGATCTTTCTCCGGTTACTGACCGAGATGGAAGGCACGCACGGTATCAAAGATCTTGCAGCCGCCCGGAGTTTTCAGTACCCGGAATTGGAAACCACTGATCTCCACGGATGAAAACGGATCAGTTTTGATCTGTCTTCATCATCCGTGGAAATCTGTGGTTCATAACTCCACGAATCACGAAATAAGCCACAATCGCCGCCACCAAACCCATTCCGATAAACGGATAATACTTCGCCAGGATCGCCTTCGCGTCCGCCCCATAGCGCACCGCAAAGTAACCCTCGAGCAGGAATCGAAATCCCCTGCCGACGACGATCGCAAGCATGAACCGCACTAAACTAAACCGGAACACGCCAGCCGTAACGACAAACAACTTGAACGGAAACGGCGGCGGCAGCAGCGTGGCCACCAACACCGCCATCATGTCGTAGCGCTCGATCAGATGCTTGACGCGCGCCTGCTTGGCTTCGGAAAACCGGTTGAGTGCACGCGATCCCGCGCGTCGCGAAACGAGATAGAGAATCCAGCAACCGACTGCCGAGCCCCCCGTCGCCATGAATGCGTAGAGCAGCATCCAGCTCGGATTGGCAGTCGTCAGCAATAACATCAACGCGTCAGCGCTGCTGGGCAGAGGTACGAACGACGAGTCGAGCAGTGCGACCACGAACAGACCGAAGGCTCCGAAAGTGATCAGATACTCAGAAAGACGCGTGAGCCATTTCGTAACGGGATGAAGAACAGATTTCAATCAGTGGTCCTTTCAGCGGGCGCGGACTCGGATAGCTCCTCTTCGATCGACGCTTTTGCGTTCATGCGTTTCCTTACAATCAAGTAAATGATGCCACCGATGAGAACGAGGGACCCAACGATGCTGATTATCACGAGACCATTGTCCTTCAAAAACAGCAGCACTCGTTTTCCATAAAACACCGCGAGGATACCTTCGACGTAATACCGGAACGAGCGTGCGATCATCACCGTCAGCAGAAACTTCCAGCGCGGATACTCGAGCGCGCCGGCAGTCGCGACAAAAATCTTGAAAGGCAACGGCGGCGGCAGAATCGCCGGAATCCCGATCGCGAGAAAACCAAAACGCTCGTAAGCTCGCTCGACTCGCCTGATGCTTTGCAGCTTAAAACGTTTGCGCAAAACCGCCTGGCCACCGCGCCGGACGATCGTGTAGAGAATGTTGCAACCAATCACACTGCCCGCCGCAGCGAAGAGTGGGAAATAAAATGCCGCGGTCGGGTATTTGTAACAACGCCCGACGACGAGATAGTCGTTGATTTCCGGCAACGATAAGAGCGACGAGTCGAGCGCGCCGATGATGATCATCGCGGGGGCGGCGAAGTATAACGGCAGACTGATGACGTTTACTTCCAACCAAGTTGCAATCTTCGCTAACCAATCAACCATCTAGATGAATCAATCTGTAGCGAACTATTTGACCGGAGCGAAAACGGAGGGCGTGTCGTAAGTAACACCGACAGTAAAGCCGGAGTTCGGACTGAAGCTCGTGAGGCCTTTGATACCAGCGAAGTCGAAGCGCAATCCTGAAGCTCTGATCTGCATTCCGAGTCGTGCTTCTGCCTGCGACTCGGTGCCGAGCGGGCCATTGCCCGGTCGCGTGTTGGCGCGCCCGTTAACTTCACCAGCGATACTGAATTGTTTGTTGATGCGAAAAATACCTGCCAATCCGTAAGTGATAACGTCGTTCTGTGAAAACAGCTCGGTCGGCGCGGTGAGAATCGCGATGCCGAGATTGCCAAACGTATTGAAGCGTCCATCGGGACCAAACTTCTTTCCAACCAGGATCGAGCCAAAGGCGTTGGTTTGATTTAGACCGATGCCGCGCGCCTGGTTCGAGTTTGGCAGTTGTACGCCGAAACGAAAGCCCAGCGACGGACCGCGACGGGTTTCGTTTCGCAGTTTGAACTTCGCTGCGAGCGTGAAGTCGCCCGTGTCGTTAGTTGAATTGGCGCCGGGCAGGAGTTCGAGCGGGATCGCCGACAGGCCGCGTGAATTGATGCTGACGTAGTTTTGCGCGACGCCTTCGACTTGAAACTCGACGTTCGGGCTCATACCGAAACTGACGCCGATCACGCCGACGCGCGTTAGATCGCCGTTGATCCCAGAAACCGTATATTTCGCGCCCTGCATGAAGTCGATGCCCGCCTCGATGCGGATCGTCCCCGGAGGGATGATGTCAACGTCTTCTGTAATCAGAGGCCGCTGCTGTGCCTGAACCGCTCCGCCGAAACCGAGCGTAAGAGCAACCATAAAACCGATCAGATAGGGACGAAACATTGTCACGGATTCTAAGTCGCGGCTGAGCGAAGCGTCAACACTCTTCGCTTCGAGTAACATTTTGAACCACAAAGGCACAAAGACACCAATTAAACCTTAGTGTCTTTGTGCCTTTGTGGTTCAAACAATGTGCTAGGATCACGCGCCATGAAAAGCCTACTTACCGTTTGCCTTGTCACTGTGTGCCTTGTCACCATCAGCACAGGAGAGTCTGTCGCACAAAGTCCAACGCCCACTACAATCCAGATCAAAGGCATCAAGGAGCGGATCACGATCCATCGCGACGAGCGTGGCATTCCCTACGTCGAAGCTCAGAACGACGAAGATCTCTACTTCGGACAAGGTTACGCCACCGCCGCCGATCGTCTCTGGCAAATGGATCTCTTTCGTCGCACCGCGCGTGGTGAACTGGCCGAGATATTCGGCGCTGTCGGAAACAATTTCGCTGTAGACCAGGACAAGCTTCATCGCACTTATGGTTTCGCGCAGGTGGCCGAGACGGAAGCCGCTCAAATGTCGCCACGATCGCGCGCGATGCTGGAAGCTTATGCACGAGGCGTGAATGCTTACGCTTCGTCACTCGATCCAAAATCGATGCCGCCTGAGTTTCAGATCCTGAACTACAGTTTTCGTCCCTGGACTCCAGCCGATTCCTTCGTCGTCATCAAACTTTTCGCCGAAGCCCTCTCAGACACCTGGCGGCTCGACGTCATGCGCCAGGCGCTCTCGGTTTTGCCCGCACAAAAGCGGGCGGAGTTGTTGCCGGTAATGTCACCGATCGACGTATTGGTTTACGGTAAAGACACGCGGTCAAGCGCGAAGACCGCACCTGTAAAGCCTGAGCCGGTTTCATCGGAAGCGCTGGCCAGGCTTAGTCATAACAAAGCAATCGCCGCGGCCGCGCTCGAACGCGTCGGCTTGTACGCCGACGAACTCGCCGCCAGCAACAACTGGGTCGTGAGCGGAAAACGCACTGCCTCCGGCAAACCACTGCTCGCAAACGATCCACACCTGCGACCAACAGCACCGTCGATCTGGCACATGGTCCACCTGAGCGCTCCGGGCGTACGCGTTGCGGGCGTCAGCTCAGCGGGATTGCCGGGCGTTATCCTCGGTCACAACGATCGCATCGCCTGGGGCTTTACCAATGTGGGGCCAGACGTTCAGGATCTGTACGTCGAGAAGTTTGATCCCGCTAATCCGAAACGCTATCAAACACCATCAGGTTGGCAGGACGCGGTCGTCCGCAGCGAACAGATCAAGGTGAGGAAAGGACTCGCCAGTTCCGAATTCGACGTCGTCACACATGACGTCACCGTAACCCGTCACGGTCCCATCATCTTTGAAGGTGATGGCAAACGCTACGCGCTACGCTGGACCGCTCTCGATCCCACAAGGAACAATGCCGATCTTTCTTTCACTCTGAATCGCGCGAAGAACTGGAAAGAGTTCAACCTGGCGCTCGAAACGTTTACCGCTCCGACGCAGAACATCGTCTACGCTGACGTCGAAGGAAACATCGGTTATCACGCGGCGGGGATAGTGCCCGTGCGTAAATCCGGCGATGGCAGTGTGCCTTACGATGGTTCCACCGACGCGGGCGAATGGGACAGCTACATTCCCGTCTCCAAGCTGCCGGCAGTCTTCAATCCTCCTTCGGGAATCATCGTGACGGCGAATCAACGCATTATCGGCACCGACTATTCGTACTTTCTTACGCATTCGTGGGCACAGCCTTATCGTGCGCGACGAATCTTCGACATGCTGAATGAAAAGCCAAAACTCACGATCGAAGACTTTCGTCGGGTGCTCGGCGACGTGCATTCGATCGCCGGCATGAACTTCACTAGCGAAGCGGTGAAACTCCTGCGACCGAAATTGACTCCCGCAGACGACAAGCTGCGCGCGACGCTCGACGCGTTTGAAAAGTGGGACGGCAGCGTCAACGCCGAATCGCCGGTGGCGGCACTTGTCTCGCAAATGCGTCTCGCATTTCGTTCGAAGATCCTGGCGGCTGCGCTCGGGCCAGATCTCGTAAAGTACTACCAGTGGAGCAACTTCGACACCACGCTCGATCGCATTCTCAAGGATCAACCCGCCGCCTGGTTGCCAAAAGAGTTCCCAACGTATGCAGACCTGCTGAAAGCTTGTTACGAGGAAGCGGTCGCTAATCTGACGAGGAACCTGGGAGCGGATCAGGCGAAGTGGACGTGGGGTGATCTGGCCAAAGCGCGTTTCCCGCATCCGCTTGGCACAGCGCCCTTGATCGGAACCCAGTTTGCCATTCAACCAGTTCCCCAAAACGGGACCGGTGGACTGATCGGCGCCACGGTGAACGTCGGTGCGGGTGTGTCGATGCGTTTGATTGCAGATCCCAGTGATTGGGACAAGACTCAGCAAGGCATCGCGCTGGGCGAATCAGGTTTGCCGAAGAGTCCGCATTGGAGTGATCAACTGGCGGATTGGCGTGCCGTAACGCCGCGCGAGTTTCCGTTTACCCCGGCGGCAGTAGCAAAGGCGGCGAAGCAAACACTTGTCCTCGAACCGGGTAAATGACGTTGGCGGAAACGTGGCGAGTCTTCTGTGCGGTGGAACTTCCGGCGGAAGTGCGAGCGCGATTGCGGGATCATGTGCGGCAGTTACGCGCGAACGTTCCGGATGTGGCGGCGAGTTGGACGCGGGTCGAGAATATTCATCTCACGCTAAAGTTCTTCGGCGACGTTGAGCAAAAGCGACTCCCGAATATCTCAGTCGCGGCCTCGCATGCCGCCGAACAATTCTCGCCGTTTATGATTGATGTTGGTGGGACGGGCGTGTTTCCGAAACCGAGCCGCGCCCAAGTCTTGTGGATCGGCGTTGACGATCCCTCAGGCCAACTTTCTGGTTTGCAAAAGCAGTTGGAAAACCAATTCGCCGCGGTGGGTTTCGAAAAAGAAGGTCGCGCCTTCAAACCTCACCTGACAATCGCGCGCATCCGCCGCCCCGAAGGCGCACGCCAACTCGCCGAGGCTCACATGCAAATAGAATTTCAACCGCAGCAAATCGGAATCAACGAGATCGTCGTCTTCCGCAGCGAACTCAGCCCCCAAGGCTCAAAGTACACCGCGCTCTCCCGCCATCAACTTAGCGGTTGACTTAATAGAAACGAAGTAAAGTGCAGTCAGGAAGAGTGGCTTGCCCCCGCTCTCTTGAATTCTTCTAGAGGCGAGGGGCAAGCCCCTCTTCCTGACTCGCTCTCACGTTAGTCTCGTTGGTCGTCTAACGGGGCAGTTCACGCGGACGTGGTGGTGGCGGTGGCTGGTCCTTCTCCGTCTCACCAGTCTGCGACAACACTTCCTTGATCGCGCCAACACTCGAAAGCATCGCCGAAGTCTCAACCGGCATGAATATGACTTTCGAATTATTCGTCTTCGTCATGTCGCGCAGGCTGTCGATGTAACGAGTGGTGATCAAATACTGACCAGGATCACCACCCGGAATCGCCTTAGCAATTCGATTAATCGCCTCGGATTCGGCTTCGGCATTACGCAAACGCGCCTGAGCCGCACCTTCCGCCGCTAGTATCGCCGACTGCTTTTCACCTTCAGCACGCGTCACCGCCGCCTGCTTCTCACCTTCCGCGCGCGTGATCGCAGCCTGCCGGTCACCCTCAGCCTGCAACACGAGCGCGCGTCGATTCCGCTCCGCCGTCATCTGCTTCTCCATCGTGATGCGCACGTCCTCAGGCGGATTGATGTTCTTCACGTCAACGCGCGTAACCTTGACGCCCCACTTGTCGGTCGCTTCGTCGAGAATCAGACGCAGTTTTGAATTGATCTGATCGCGTTGTGAGAGAGTGTGATCCAGATCCATGTCGCCCATCACAGCGCGCATACCTGTGATCGTCAGCTGCACGATACCGCCGACGAGATCGTTCATCTCGTAAACCGCTTTTACCGGATCTGTGATTTGCCAGTAGACCACCGAGTCAACATGAATCGTCACGTTGTCGCGTGTGATTACGGGCTGCGGCGGCAGATCAATGTACTGCTCGCGCAGATCGATGGAAGTTAATCCGGGCCGCGTGTTGGTCCAGTAAACCGCGCGGGGCTTATCGAGAAACGGCACGAGGATATTGAGGCCGCTGCTGGCGACCTTATCAAACTTCCCCAAGCGCTCAATGAGCATGACGGTCGCTTGCGGCACGATCCTGATCGTCTTGGCCGCAATCACCAGCATCACGATCGCTAGAAATCCGAAGAAGAGAAAACCCAGAACTGATGCTACTGGTTCCATAGTCTGAAAACCCTTTCCACAGATTTACCGATTATATAGCCTTTTCCACCACTTCCGCCGCCGAGAGAACCAAGTCCTCCGCGAACGGCCGTCCGACGATCTGCACTCCAATCGGCAATCCGTCCTTCGATCGCCCAGCGGGAACGGTCACGACAGGCAGATCGAATACGTTAAAAGTCTGCGAATAACTGAACGCTCGAAACGTGCCCATCGTTCTCCCCTGCACCGTAACCTTAAGAGTCTCGTGCGCGTAGGCGGGCGTAGCGCCGACCGGAGCCACTATCAACGGCGTCGTCTCCAGCCATTGGAGCAACTCTTCCCTGAGACGATCGCGTTCCATCCAACCTGCGATGTATTCGTCCAGCGTTGGCGCAGGGTTGTCATCGGCAGTTGCGAGACGCCAACTCACAAACGATCCGCCCAGGCTTTCTCGGTCTTTGTAAACCTTGCGAAGCTGGACTACGGACGCTCTCGAAAACACCTTCAACCACATTTCATTGCCCCGCTCAACGTGTGGCGGGCGTCGTTCCTCTGTTACCAGTCCTGCTTCAGCCAACGTCTTCGCAGCGTCTGCGACCGCACGCGCGGTCTCTTCAGTGACCGGTGCGATGCCGTCATCCGTGTACCAAGCTACTCTAACACCACGCAGATCGTTCGCCCGTGACAGCGAGTCGTTGCTAAGAACTGAAAACAGCCGGCGCAAGTCGTCAACACGACGAGCCATCGGTCCAATAGCGGCGCCAAGCGCATATGGGCCAGTGCTCGGCGGAAACTGACCTTCACCAGGCACACGGCCGGTCGTTGGTTTCAATGCCGCGATGCCACAAAAATGCGCGGGGATGCGCACCGATCCGGCGAGGTCACTCCCGAGTCCACCGGGCGACATGCCGGTTGCAATCGCTACTGCCTCGCCACCACTCGAACCGCCGGGAGTCAGGTTTGGATCTTGAGGATGATTTGTGCGGCCAAAGACGGGATTGTCGGCGTTGTAGTCCATCGCCATCTCGGCCGCGTTGGTCTTTCCCAAAACGATCGCACCGGCAACCTTCAATCGCGCCACCGCAGGCGCATCGAGGGCGGGCACATAATCCTGACGAATCACGGAGCCGCTCGTCGTGCGCAAACCGGCTGTCTCAATAGTGTCTTTGATGGTTACCGGAACGCCGTGCAAGTCGCCGAGACCGTCTCCACGCATCACCGCAGCTTCAGCTTCCCTGGCGCGGTCCAAAGCATCCGGCGCAACGGTCACAATCGCATTCAACGCCGGATTCAACTTCTCGATCCGCTGAAGATGGGCCTCCACCACCTCAACCGGCGAGACCTCGCGGTTCCGAATCAATTTGGCGATTTCCGCAAGAGAATGGGAAGGGATCGAGTTCATAGAGAGTTTTAACCACAAAGACACAAAGACACGAAGTTTGTTTATCTGTTTTGTGTCTTAGTGTCTTTGTGGTTCATTCTTCGGTGCAGTTTTGAATGTCCGCCACTTTTCAATATAATTCAACCGATCTTGTACACACTCATTAACAACCTGTCCCAGCTTAGCGGCAAAGGAGGGCGTTCTTGGCAATTCGTTTGAGCAGGACTTTCGTCTTGCGCAAGCTGCATCAGCTTTCTGGTATTTTCCCACTCGGAATATTCCTTTTAGAACACTTTTACACTAACTCGAAGGCGCTGACGGGCGCCGCCGACTTTAACAGCGCCGTAGATGATTTACAGTCTATTCCTTATATCCTGTTCGTGGAGATAGGCGGCATCTTCATCCCGCTGATCTATCACGCAGTATACGGCCTGGTAATCACAATGGAAGCGCGGCCGAACAATCTCGCCTACCCGTACCCGCGCAACTGGTTTTATCTGGTCCAACGAATCACCGGCATAGTCCTATTCTTCTTTATCCTCTTTCACGTGCTCAATTTCCGCTTTGGCCTGATTCCCGGACTCAACACCGTTTCCGTTGCTCATGCGCCTGACCAGGCCTTCGAGATCGTTGCGCGCGAATTTCGGATGGTGCCCATCTTTATCGTCTACATGATCGGCATCACGGCCACGGTTTGGCACTTCGCGAACGGCATCTGGCTGTTTCTCGTCGATTGGGGCATCACCATCGGTGAGCGCGCGCAGCGTTTGACCGGATATGCGTGTATTGCTTTCGGCGTGGTCTTGCTGCTCGTCGGTATCAACGCTGCCGTCGCTTTCATTCGTCCAGGTGGATTGTTAGGAGGAATCATTTATTAATGGCCAGTAATGGTATGAAGATCGCGATTGTCGGAGGCGGACTCGCCGGTCTGGCGGCCGCCATGAAAATCGCAGAGGCCGGCCATGCTGTCGATCTCTTTTCAGTCGTGCCGGTGAAACGCTCGCATTCAGTTTGCGCACAGGGCGGCATCAACGGCGCTGTAAACACCAAGGGCGAAGGCGATTCGACCTGGGAACACTTCGACGACACGGTTTACGGTGGCGACTTTCTCGCCAATCAACCTCCCGCCAAGGCCATGTGTGAAATGGCGCCCGCGATCATCTACCTGTTTGACCGCATGGGCGTTCCCTTTTCTCGAACTAAAGAAGGACTACTCGACTTCCGTCGTTTCGGTGGCACCAAGCATCACCGCACTGCCTTTGCCGGCGCCTCGACCGGACAACAGCTTCTTTATGCGCTCGACGAACAAGTGCGGCGCTTCGAAGTCAGTGGCAAAGTGCGAAAGTTCGAACATTGGGAAATGCTTTCGCTTGTGCTCGACGATCATCAGGTTTGTCGTGGACTCATCGCGATGGACCTGCAAACGCTCGAACTCAAAGCGTTTCCCGCCGACGCGGTGATTATAGCGACCGGTGGTCCGGGTTTGATCTTTGGGAAATCAACCAACTCGATGGTCTGCACCGGCAGCGCCGTCTCAGCTTGCTATCAGCAGGGCGCGAAGTACGCGAACGGCGAGTTTATTCAGGTACATCCCACTTCAATTCCCGGCGAAGACAAACTGCGTTTGATGTCTGAATCTGCGCGTGGTGAAGGTGGACGAGTCTGGGTGCCACGAAAGCCCGGTGATGCGCGAGTGCCATCGTCGATTCCGGAAAACGAACGTTGGTATTTCCTCGAAGAGAAGTATCCGGCTTACGGCAATCTCGTGCCGCGCGACATCGCCACTCGCGAGATCTTTCAGGTGTGCATCGATGGCATGGGTGTGAACGGCGAAAACCAGGTCTATCTCGATCTGACGCACATTCCGGCAGAAATGCTCGATCGAAAACTCGGCGCGATTCTCGAGATTTACGAGATGTTTGTCGGCGACGATCCACGGCACGTGCCGATGCGCATTTTCCCGGGCGTCCATTATTCAATGGGAGGTCTCTGGGTTGACAACAACCAGCGTACAAACGTTCCGGGACTACTCGCCGCCGGCGAATGCGATTACTCGATTCACGGCGCAAATCGTTTGGGCGCAAACTCGCTCGTCAGTTGTGTCTACGGCGGCTTCATCGCCGCGCCGGCCGCCATCGAGTATGCGAAGAACGTGGAAAGAAATGGCGCGGATGATTCTCGGATTTACGAGCAGGAGTTGAAGCTGCAACAGGAGATCAACGATCGACTGATCGCGCAAAGCGGAACTGAGAATCAGTATGTCCTGCACCAGGAGATGGGCAAGTCGATGACTGACAACGTTACCGTGGTCCGCTACAACGACAAGCTAAAAGCGACTGACGTCAAGTTGCTGGAGTTGATGGATCGTTATAAACGGATCTCGATCAACGACTCGAACCTGTGGGCCACGATGGCGTTGCCGCATGCGCGTCATCTCGCCAACATGCTCGAGCTGGCGCGCGTCATCACTATCGGGGCGCTGAATCGCAACGAATCGCGCGGTGCACATTACAAACCGGACTTTCCCGATCGTGACGATGAGAACTTCTTGAAAACGACGATCGCTGAGTATTCCGGTGAGGGCCCGGTCTTTTCATACGAACCGGTTGACGTTTCCCTGATCCAGCCGCGCAAACGCGACTACAGCAAGGGTAAGAAAGAGACCGCGAAGGCTTGATATGTCAGCACACGTAAAGTCATCAAAGACGCCGCCAAAAACCGTCGAGATCCACATTCGCCGGCGAGCAAATCCCGACTCGCCACAGTACTGGGAACAGTTTGAGATCCCCTACCGCCCGAATCTCAACATCATTTCCTGTTTGATGGAGATCCAAAAGAACCCGGTGAACAAGGCCGGCGAGCGCACGACGCCGCCCGTCTGGTCCATGAACTGTCTCGAGCAGGTATGCGGCATCTGCACGATGATCATCAACGGTCGCGCGCGCCAGTCGTGCTCGGCGCTCATCGACAACCTGGAGCAGCCCATCACGCTCGAACCGATGGCGAAGTTTCCCAATATTCGTGATCTCGTGGTCGATCGTTCGCAGATGTTTGATCACTTGCGTCGCGTGCATGCGTGGATCGAGTTAGACGGCACACACGATCTCGGACCGGGACCAAGAATGGACCAGGACGACGTGCAGGAACGTTACGCGTACTCGCGTTGTATGACGTGCGGTTGTTGTCTTGAGGCGTGTCCGCAGTATGACGGCGACAACTACATCGGACCGCAGGCAATCGCGCAGGTGCGGCTATTCAACATGCATCCGTCAGGACAGATGAACCGCGGAGAGCGGCTCGAGGGCATCATGGGTGAGGATGGGATTACGAACTGCGGCAATGCGCAGAACTGTGTGCAGGCTTGTCCGATGGGAATCCCACTGACCCGCGCGATCTACGAAGAGAATCGCGAGACTGTTATTCACGGGCTCTTCGGTTGGTTGAAGGGCTGAGAGAGTTTTCTCACCACAAAGGCACAAAGACACAAAGTGTAAAAAAGGAACTTTGTGTCTTTGTGCCTTTGTGGTTTAAATCTTTCTAGATACCTAGTACATCGACGAGTTCCTGCACCGCCGAAGCGCTCTTCTGCAACGCAATCCTCTCTTCTGCCGTCAGGTTGATCTCGATAATCTGCTCCAACCCGCGCGCCCCGAGTTTGCACGGCACACCGACGTAGAGCCCATTGATCCCGTACTCCCCTTCGAGATACGCCGCACACGGAAGAATCTTCTTCTTGTCTTTCAGGATCGACTCAGTCATCTCCACTGCCGCCGCCGACGGTGCGTAGTACGCCGATCCAGTCTTCAATAAACTAACGATCTCGGCGCCACCGCCTGCCGTGCGCTTTACGATTGCGTCGATCTTATCTTTCGGCAACAACTCCGGAATCGGAATACCCGCGCACGTCGAGAAACGCGGCAATGGCACCATCGTGTCGCCGTGTCCACCGAGCACAAACGCCGTGACGTTCTCGACCGAAACGTCGAGCGCCTCGGCGAGGAAACAACGCATGCGCGCGGAGTCAAGCACACCGGCCATGCCGATCACGCGATGCTTCGGAAACCCTGATCGCCTGAGCGCGACCTGACACATCGCGTCGAGCGGATTCGAAACGATGATCAGGATCGTATTCGGCGAACGCCGTACGACTTCGTCGGTGACTTTGCCAACGATGTCGGCGTTCGTCTTCAAAAGATCGTCGCGGCTCATACCGGGCTTGCGTGCGAGTCCGGCAGTGATGACCACCACATCGGAGTTATCGGTCTCGTCATACGTGTTGGAGCCGATCATCCGCACGTCAAAACCCTCGATGGGTGCGGCCTGCGCCAGGTCCAGCGCCTTGCCTTGCGGCACACCTTCAACGATATCGACCAGCACGACGTCGCCGAGTTCCTTGGCGGCGAGCCAATGTGCAGCAGTAGCGCCGACGTTGCCCGCGCCAACAACAGTAATCTTCTTTCGCGCACCCATTTGGTTTTATTCCTTTGATTAAATTGTAGGATTGAAAGAGCGCGAGTTTACAAGCGCGTCCGAGGGGTGTCAAACCTATCCACAGATTACACAGATTGGTTAATGTAAACTGTCTAATCTGTGTAATCTGTGGATGAATAAACCACCATGGACGAAACCTTCGAAAACCCTTTTCCGGAGCCGGTTGAGATCGAGATTACAGACGTTTTCGACCTGCACACGATCCCGCCGCGCGACGTAAAAGCGGTAGTCGAAGAGTATCTCCGGCTCGCGCATGAAAAGGGTTTCCTGTGCGTGAGAATAATTCATGGAAAAGGAATCGGAGTACAACGCGAAATGGTGCGCTCAGTCCTGGGTCGCACCAATTTTGTCGTTGACTGGACTGACGCACCGCCCGAAGCAGGAGGTTTAGGCGCGACGATAGTGCGCTTCCGCCCTGAGAATTAGCGCGGCTTTACGCGAGCTGCTTCGTCACTGATCCGCTTCACAAACTCGGCCTGATCCCTCTCCGGAATGCCAAGGCACTTAGCATACTCCTCGACGAGTCTAGTCAGCGTAAAGCTGATCTCCTCACTCGAAACATTGTCATATCCATTCTGAGCTCGCCTGAACGTGATCCATGTGCCATTGGCTGCACTAACCACACGCTTGTAAAGCACGATCGGATTCGCATCATTTTCAACTTTCACGCGCCAGCCAAGATCGTTGTCGTGGACCATCTTTAACCGCCCCTGCATCGGAAGACCTTTCGGCGCCTCTCGCAACGCCGCCGCGTCAACCGGTCTCCATTGCCAGTACGCCACACCGGGATGAGGAACTACACACGAGTAAGCAACAGTTTGCGTGCTTGCGTCGTACGGAGAAAGCTTGATGTCCTGGATTGGAAAAGACACCACGTTATGAAAACGTTCACTGAGAGGCTGAAGGACAGGCATCAACAGGGTATCGTCGTAGTAGATGATCTTAGAGTCGTCGATCTTTCCTGTTGCCATGTCTTGAAAGATCTGACGGACGAAGTGAGCCGGATCGACCGCGAGTATGAGGTTGGGATCTATGAGGTTTGGCTTAGAACAACCCAGAAGCAGGAAAGCGATTGCTAAAAGAAATGAAAGACGGCGGCTCATAGAATCAGGACCATTTAGCAGGGGCCGGCTTGATTGTAGGGGTGGCCCTCCGTGGCCACCCCATCCTTTCGAATTCGAACTGGGGTGGCCACGGAGAGCCACCCCTACAAGCAAATCGGCAACGCTCCTGCTCCCTAAAAGGGTGC
>JBIOVO010000158.1:0-3997 GCA_044867735.1 Pyrinomonadaceae bacterium
CCTTCAGCATCTTCTGGTGGGACATCTCGATTCGCATCGACAAGACTCTCATCTCGGGTGAGAAGCCACCGCTGCCGGCGCCAGTCGAGGTGTTGCCGCGTTTGCAGGAAGCACTGGGCCAGCCGGGTAACTGGACAGCCAGGTTGCCTGCCGGCGCAAACGGGCTGGTGCAGTTACGCCCTAATGCCGGCGCCGCTACTGACATCCGGCTGCATCCGCTGGGCACGCTCACGGTGAAACAAGGAGTGGTGCCACTGAACACGGACATCTCGCGGTTTGGACAGGCAGCGCCTGCCGGTGCGCGTCGTTTTGCGATCACGAGTGTCAGTCTCGGTGGTCAGGATCAGAAGCCGACGAGTGTTCCCGTCAAAGACTTCTTTGCCCCGGCGCAGTTCATCGCGTTAACGGACGATCAGAAGCTCTCGCGTCCCTCGTTTGAAGCGATGGAGGCCGGCATCAGTTTCGGCACGGACGCGCTCAGCTTCACTACGAACACGAGTGACTGGCTGGAAGTGAAGACGATTGAGTTTGAGACCTGGATCCTGGACAGTGAGACGGGTGAAGCACGGCGCAGTGAAGCGGAGAAACCAAGACCACAGCAGCCGCCGCTGTTCTATCAACTGAATCACACGTTGTTGCTGCAACAGGCGCGCTTCGGCGCCGCAGGCAGCAGTGAGTTACGACGCACGGGCAGAGCCAAATACCGCGCCACGACGATCAACAAATACCAGGTGACGAAAGAAGGTTGGAGTGTGGTCACGGCTGATGATCTCACCAAACAGCCGCTGCGCACACCAGAGAGCTATACGGAAGCCGTAGAGTCGCTGCGCAAACTGCAGCGAGACACGAAAGCTGCGTCACTGACGATCGTGCGATTGTCTGAAGTGAAGTAGGTCCTTTATCCACAGATTACACAGATTCTATAAATCAATCTGCGTAATCTGTGGATACAACTGATCACGGAAAACGGATATGTCTGAACAATTGCCTGCAAACTACATCTTCCTGCCGTGGGTTCGTCAGGGCGCCGCGTCTGGCATTCAAACTGAGGACATGACGCCCAATCAAGCAGCGATCGTTTCCGTCAAGATCAAGCTGCTGGTTAACAACACGCCCCCTGAAGTCGAGCGGCAGGTCAGACTTTACGGCCCCGGTGATGTCATCGGTATCGACCCGCAACAAGTCGTGCGCACTGAACCGCGTCACCTCTCCACGGATTTCGAGCCGAACTACTTCCCCGCTATCGAATTTGATCGACCTGATTTCCCGTGGCTCTTTACACCCGCGGCGGCTACCACCGCCAACCGTTTGCGTCCATGGATTTGTCTTATCGTCGTGAGAAAACAGGACGGCGTCACCTTGCGCGTCGATCGCAATATGCCGCTGCCGGTCCTCGAGATCAACGGTGAAGCCAAACCCGGCCAGGAGCTACCCGATCTTTCGGAGTCCTGGGCCTGGGCACACGCACAGGTCGCGGGCACTAACCGAGACACTGAATCTTTGAAATCTTCGCTCGGAAACAAACCTGCTCTGACCGTTTCGAGGTTGTTGTGCCCGCGCCGGCTCGATCCGCTTACCGACTATCTCGCCTGTGTGGTCCCGGCATTCGAGCTCGGACGCAGAGCCGGACTCGGCCAGCAGATCCTTCCTGCTGACGAACAACCTCCGCTGGGCCTCGCTCCGTCATGGATCGTAAAGGCAGGACCACCGCCAGTAGCTCCCGCAGAAGTGAGCTTGCCGGTCTACTTCCACTGGGAATTTCGCACGGGCGTAGGCGGCGACTTTGAATCACTCGTGGGATTGCTCAAAGCGCGTGAGATGCCGTCGACTGTCGGCAAGAGACCAATCGATCTCACGAATCCGGCTTTCAAAATAGATCCGCCGCCCGCGCCTGGCGCGAAAGGCACAACGTTGGGACTCGAAGGCGCTTTGCGAGTTGTCGAGAGCAAACCTGACGAGTGGCCCGACGACGTACGTCTGCCGTTTCAAAAAGCGCTGCAAACGATCCTCAACGTCTCGTGGGATATCGCCACGAAGGAGAGTGACAATCACGACCCGATTGTTGGACCACCAGTCTATGGCTGTTGGCAAGCCGCGCGACACACGGTGAACATCACTGCTGCGCCCGGCGCGCCGCTGAACTGGCTCGACGAACTGAATCTCGATCCACGTCATCGAGTGACTGCCGCACTGGGAACGAAAGTGATTCAAACCGAGCAGGAAGACTTGATGGCTTCGGCCTGGGAACAACTGGGCGAGATCGAACGAGTGAACCAGATGAAACGGCAGGCGCAGTTTGGTCGCGCCGTGAACGCCGTTTACCACGCACGGCACTTCAGCCAATTCTCGGATGCGACACTGCTAAAGGTTCTCGGGCCCGCACAGTCACGGCTCGTTGTCGGCCCGGTCAAACAGGGCGACACGCGCGCGTTGTTGTCCACCAAGATCTCGAGATCGACATTACCGGATACAGCGATCTCTACTCCGTTGCGCCGGCTCACGTCCGCACGTGGCGTTATTAGCAGTCGCTTCACGACGGCAGGCACACAACCGTTGGCGGTCATGGGCCAACTGACTTCGATGACTGCTTTCACCCTGGTCACAACACAACTAGAGACTACGACCACGCTCAATCTGGTCTCGCAAAATCAAATCACTCCTGCTGCCAATATATTGAAGCAGACTGTTGCTTACGAACGAATTCTGCCAACGCTCGACAGTGCTCCGAAACTCAGCAACTTTACGATTGCGCCTGAAGGTACGAAGCGCAATCTCTTGAACTTCCAACCCGGCGCGGATAGCCCCGACGCTGCGATGTTTCGCAAAGTGGCGAAGGCGAATCAGGAAGAGTTCGCCAAACTCCTTGCTCCGCCAACAACCGCTTTGGCGCCAGCCTTCAACTTGTTTGACGTGAATTTCAAAACGCGGCTGCTGGAAAGCGTCGATCCGGAAAAGACAATCAAGGCGCGCGTTGATGCGTCTCTGTTGACCAACGGGAACCAACCCAAAGGAGATCCGCTGGAACAGATCATGGATGCGCCGAGTTTTCCGCAGCCTATGTATGAAGCACTACGCGATCTCTCGCAGGACTTTCTGCTGCCCGGATTGGAGAACGTGCCTGCGAATACGGTGACGCTGCTCGAAGCAAATCCAAAATTCGTTGAGTCGTTCATGGTTGGACTGAATGCGGAAATGAGCAGCGAGCTACTCTGGCGCAACTATCCGACGGATCAGCGTGGCACGTACTTCCGGCAGTTTTGGGACGCAACTCCAAATCCTCAACAGCCTGATCAGCGCGACATTCAACCAATCACAAATTGGAAAGACCGCAAACTTGGTGAGAACTCGCCGAACACGAGCGGCAAGCTGGTGTTACTCATTCGCGGCGAACTGCTGCGCCGCTATCCAAACTCCGTCATCTACGCCGTGCGAGCAGTGAAGTTCAATAACACACTCGATCTGTCGCGCGACACAAGGGACGAACGCCATCCGATCTTTCGCGGCACACTGAAACCAGACGTGACGTTTCTCGGGTTCAATCTCTCGGACGCGGAAGCATTGGGCAAGCCGCCCAACGATCCAAACGGATTCTTCTTTGTGATTCAACAGCAACCGACTGAACCGGCGTTCGGATTGGATGTAGCTGACTTCGTGAAGCCGCTACCTGATCCGCCGGTTTCGTGGAACGATCTTAGTTGGCGACACTTCGGGAAAACAGAAGACGAGTTGAAGGCACTGGTGCATGTGCCAACGAGCAAGGTGTTTCCCGAAATCGATAAAGTCACATGGGGCAAGAACTCCGCGCACCAGGCCTTCATCACCTTGCAGCGCCCCGTGCGCATCGCAATCCATGCAAAGCAGATGATCAAGAAATGAGTATCCACAGATTACACAGATTCATAAGTCAATCTGTGTAATCTGTGGATAAAGGGTACAAGCAATGCAAACCCCAAATCCTGATATTCCACAAATTCAAAACACGCCGGAAACGTCAGTC
>JBIOVO010000159.1:0-19539 GCA_044867735.1 Pyrinomonadaceae bacterium
ACCAAAGTGGCCAATGAGCCACTCAAGGGATCAACTTTAGAAAGAAAATCGCACATCATCGATAAGCAAAACTATTCAATGAAGACGAAAGAACTATCAACGCTCAATTTTTCAGCAGCCTGCTAGATGTCGTAGTAGAACGAAAACTCCAACGGATGAGGCCGCATGCGCAAGGGCTGGATCTCACGCTCTCGCTTGTAACGAATCCATCTCTCGATCAGCTGCGGACTGAACACGTCGCCTTTCAAAAGAAAATCGTGATCGGCTTCGAGCGCTTTCAGCGAATCGTCGAGCGACCCAGGCAGTGTCGGAACGTCCTTTAATTCTTCCGGCGAGAGATCGTAGATGTCCTTCTCCAGTGGATCGCCCGGATCGATCCGATTCTGAATGCCATCAAGTCCGGCAAGCAGCATAGCCGAGAATGCCAGATAGGCGTTGCACGACGGATCGGGCGGTCGAAACTCCAAACGCTTGAGTTTCGGATTCGTGGAGAACATCGGGATACGAATCGCGGCCGAGCGATTACGCGCGGAGTAGGCGAGATTCACCGGTGCTTCAAAACCCGGCACGAGCCGCTTGTAGCTGTTCGTTGTAGGAGCCGCAAAAGCCACCACTGCCGCCGCGTGTTTCAGTAAGCCACCGATGTAGTAACGCGCCGTGTCCGAGAGTCCCGCATAGCCGTCACCGGCAAACAGCGGTTTTTCACTCTTCCACAACGATTGGTGACAGTGCATTCCCGAACCGTTATCACCGTAAAGCGGCTTCGGCATGAACGTCGCCGTCTTGCCAAACTGATGTGCAGTATTGCGAACTACGTATTTAAAGATCTGAAGATTGTCGGCGGTTCCCAACATCGTCGCATAGCGGAAGTCGATCTCACACTGACCCGCCGTCGCCACTTCGTGGTGATGACATTCGACCGTGACGCCACACTTGCCCAACGTCAGAGAGATCTCCGAACGCAGGTCAATCAGGGAGTCGATCGGGGCGCAGGGGACGTAACCTTCCTTCGGGCGAATGCGATAACCGAGGTTCGAGCCGGCAAATTCGTTTGCGTCGCGGCCGCTGTTCCAGTGACCTTCGTCTGAATCGATAGCAAAACCCGCCGAATGCTGTTCGTTATGAAACTTAACTGAATCAAAGACAAAGAATTCGGCTTCGGGACCGAAGTAAGCGGTGTCTGCCAGGCCGGTGAACTTCAGGTAACTCTCGGCTCGTTGCGCTACCGACCGCGGATCGAAGGCGTAACCCTCTTTAGTGATCGGATCGACGGCACTCCCGATCAAACAGAGCGTCGGTTGCTCGGCAAACGGATCCATCCAGTAGCGTGTAGCATCGGGCACGAGCAGCATGTCTGACTCGTGAATCGCCGCCCAACCCCGGATTGAAGAAGCGTCGAAGCCGAAGCCGTCTTCAAACTGGTCTTCACCGAGTTCGGCGATCGGGAAGGTCAGGTGTTGCCAGGAGCCGGGCAAGTCGGTGAAACGGACAGAGACGAACTTGGCGCCCTGTTCGGAAGCGTATTTCAAGACAGTCTTAGGGTTCATTTGATCTCCTGCAGGATTAAGGGAGTGTTAGGGGTGCTCTTCGCCCCGGCGTGGTCTTTGGTGCGAAGTATGTGGGCGTGCTTAACGACTCTAAGAAAACAGTCGTGCGGCATTGAAGGCGTCGCGTAAAAAACTGCGATTATAGTGAGCGACGAAACATTGTCAAGTGGCTTGGCGGCAGATTAACCACAAAGACACTAAGACACTAAGCTAAAACCTCATTTCAAAACTTCGGGTCTTTGTGTCTTTGTGGTTAACTCCTCTCTCGGCTCTCGGACGAAATGTTTTCGAGGGATTCCTCATTCATATCAGAAGCGACATTCGCTTATCTCCCCAAAGATTACAGTTGCTTTTTGATCGTTTGTGTGATTATTGGTGTCTGCGTAACGCCCTCTCGAAACGCCATACCGATCTCGGCGGCAGACAGCCTTTGACAGTCCGCTTAGGGAACGCCTAAGCCGTCCCTAAACGCTCCCAGGAGAAAACACATGCCTATCCCAGTCCAGGGTACTCCTATTTGGGTACCACCCGCTCCCGCGCCGCCCAGCACCACCGATTCAGTTCCCGGCGCCAGTGCTGCCGAGGCTCCGCTTCGCGTGAACATCCGCATGTTCCGGCAAAAGAAAAAGAACTGGTGCTGGGCAGCGTGCATTCAGATGATTACGGACTTCTACCAAACGCAGCTCAGCCAGTGTGACATCGCCCAGGAGCTGTTCACGACTCGCGACTGCTGCAACAATTCGAATAGTTGCGATGAGGGCTGCGATCCCGAAGACGTAAAGGATGTTCTGCGAAAAGATTCGATGCAGATCGAATGCAGGCGCTTCTCTCGCGACTTGAGCTTCGAGACTATAAGCGACGAAATCCAGAACCAGCGCCCGGTTGCGGCCGCCGTCCTGTGGTTTAGCCACACCGGCGAAGAGCGCGGCGGGCACCTAATAATCATCAAAGGTGTGCACATCAAGAACAACCGGCGGTTCGTCAAAGTCAACGACCCGTTTTACGGCCGTGGTGACGTGCCGTTTTCCAAGTTGAAGAGTTACTACGGTCCCGATGACGATGATCAGGACGGCGTGTGGAAACACACCTGGATCAAGATAGCGAGGTAGACCCATGGCACACACAAGAACGCCTCCCGTCGGAGCACTCGAGCAGGTTGGACAACAGTTGAGAGAGCGGTTGATCGTCGGAGAAGATTCGGATGCTCCGAGTTTTTCATTTGAATCGCTTAATGCGGTCGCCAGTCCACTTTCCTCGACTGTCGAACTCGGTGCGACTTTTGAACTATGGCGACTCTCGCCTTCCGCAATTGAAGAGACCCGACCGGGTGCGGTACCGCTCAGCAAGCTGGCCAAACGAATCGGCTGGCATCACCAGGTCAGGCTCGACGACAAGAGTCTCGGATTCGCACGTTCCTCCGCGAAACTGGAAGACGAGAAGAGTTTCTCAGTTGACGCAATCTTCGTTGCGGACGTGGCTGACGGTGGCGAAGAGATTAATCTCGCCGAAGAGATCAATAAGGCGATCCTCTGGGCCAATGACAACATCGGAGATGAAAAGGTTGCGAATCTCCTGACTGCACCTGCTTATCAAGTCGAAGCGATGTGGTTTGTAGACGAAAGGAACCCATCCAATGGTGACGTATATATCATTAGTTTACCCTCAGACTTTCAAGGATTGAGGGAAGCTGAGCTGTTCTCGGCTAAGCAGTTTCTTGAGGCCCTACGTAACGAAAGACCCGTTCAGGGACTGATTCACAAGAGAGCCGCAGGCGCGGGCCTTCTCGGCGGTAACGGACTTATCCCATTCCATGGAGGACTAACGACAATGGCAACTAGGAAATCCCCTGGCAAGATATCCGGTGGCGGAAGCAGCACTAAAATCGGTAAAGGCGGTAAACGACCGAAGTCAAAGAAAGGCGGCAAGCTTGGCGGAGGCGGTAGTTCCACCAAAATAGGCGGGGGCGGTCGTGGAGGGAAACAAACACTCCCACCTGCGGAGGAGCAGGGCGGCGGTAGTGGCGGTCCAAAGCTCGGCAAGGGCAAAGGCAGGAAGACTTATAAAAAGCGTTAAGCACCTTACGTAACAAACACGATCGCGAATCCGCACCTCGCGATCGACAGCAGCCAGATCCTGGAGCGAGATGACGCGGTTTTGGATCTTGCGTCAGAGAGTTAACGGCCGGCTCGGAACGGCAGTACGGGTGATAAGTGTATCTGCCGTTCTTGTGTCGTGCTATGCCTCGGGCTCAGCCACCCAAACTTCCTGTAACTCGCCGAAGGACATCGAAGCACAAGCTGATCGCAAACGCGCTGAGTGGACGGTCGTCTCGTTGCGCAAAGCGATCAACCTGTACTCACTCGCCGGCCGATGCTGGCGTCAAAAACAACAACCAAACGGGCGCGTCTCAGTGCTTCGGAAAGCCGGCGCGATTCACCTGAACCTCGGTGAATTCGAGCTCGCTCGCACTTCATTTGACCAGGCACTTACCATGGCGCGTGCCGCAAAAGACAGCGCACTCGAAGCCGAAGCCTTAACGGATCTCTCGCTGGCGCTTCTTTATCTCGGCCAGGTTGAAGAGGCGTCGAATGCGGCTCAAACGGCCGTCTCCCTCAGTCAGAACCTAAACAACACCGGCATCAAAGCACGCGCGCTCACGAACAAAGGCATCGTTGATTACCTTCGCGGTAACTGGCAGCTCGGGATGACGAGTTTTGAGCAGGCAATGCCTCTCGCGAAAGCCGCCGGTGACACGGCAACGACCGCTCAGCTCTGTCTTCACATCGGTTACACCTACGCTGACACTGGAGACTACGAAAAAGCCGTCAATGCATACGCCGAAGCACTCACCTTGTGGCGTGCCGCCGGCGATCGCGCGGGCGAGGCCGCAACTGTCTCCTCCATTGGTCTAGCCCACACAATCCTCGGCGACTCTCAAAAAGCGATCGACTCGCTCGAGGGCCAGGCGCTGGTCCTGTCGCGCCAGATTGGCGATCGTTTCGGAGAGGCCGCAGCCCATAACAACCTTGGGTTTGTCTATCAGACTCTCGGCGACCTCGATCAATCGCTGAAGCACTATCGCCTCGGGCTTGAAATCTACGATCGCATCCAACTGGTCGCCGGTCAGGCGCTGACGGTCCAGTACGTCGGCTATATCCTCGACCTTCAGGGAAACAAGCAGGAGGCTCTCGCTTGTTACGAACGTGGCGTGAAATTCAGCCAACTCGCCAAGAATCAGGTAATGGAAGCCGATGCGCTGAATTACATCGGCTCGATCTACAGCGGTTTGAATAAGCCGCAAGACGCGAACCGCTACTTTCAGCAGGCGTTAACCGTCTACCGTGCCGCCGGACAACAACGCGGGCAGGCTGCGGCTCTCATCAACATCGGAAAGTATTTCGACTCGACGGACCAACCACAAAAGGCGCTGCAAAATTACAACGAAGCGCTCGCGATCTTTCGCCTCGTTGGCGATCGTGCCGGTCAGGTCTCGGCTCTGTACAACATCGCCCGTAGTTTGCGAGACACCAGTGATCTCGAGCAGGCGCAAAAAGCAATCGAAGAGGTGATCGCCATCAATGAAGCCGTGCGTTTCAAAGTGAGCAGCAACGACCTGAGAGCGGCGTACTTCGCCTCGGTGCATCACCAGTTTGAACTCTACGTCGACATCTTGATGAGTCGAAATGCAGCGCGCGACAACGGCGAGAGCGCGTTTGAAGCTTACGAGCACGGTCGTGCGCGATCGCTGCTGGAGGCCCTCGTCGAGGCCCGTGCCGACATTAAGAAAGGTGTCGATACCGGCTTGTTGCAACGTGAGCGGTTGCTTCAACGGCAAATCAATGCGAAGGCAGAGAAGCGAATCCAGTTGGCATCGGAGCAAGCCGCTGCCGGATCGTTGACCGCGTTGGACCAGGAACTGAGCGACTTAGCTTCGGATTACAAACAGATCCAGGGACAGATTCGCGCTTCCAGTCCGCGTTACGCTGCGCTGACTCAACCGGCGCCGTTGAAGTTGAAGGATATTCAGCGTCAGGTTCTGGATGAAAACACCGTGCTCCTCGAGTATGGACTCGGTGAGAACAGAAGCTTTGGTTGGTTTGTCACGCCCGACACAATCAAGAGCTTCGAGTTGCCTGCGCGCGCTACGATCGAAACGAAAGCGCGGCGCGTTTACGACCTGCTGACCGCACGTAATCGAACGGAAAATTCATCACTACCTCCTCGCATTAACCGGATCGAATTGGAATACGCAAATGAGGCGGCGGAACTCTCACGCATGTTGCTTGGACCTGTTCTGAGTGAACTCAAAAACAAGCGGGTGGTTGTGGTCGCCGATGGAGCGTTGCAGTTCGTGCCGTTTGCGGCGCTGCCGGTGCCGGGCATTCAAGACGGGCTCGTGCCGTTAATCGTCGAGCACGAAGTCGTTAGTCTGCCTTCAGCATCGGTGCTCGCGTTGATCCGAGACGAAGTGCGCGGGCGTACTCCGGCACCGAAGTCGATCGCCATTCTCGCCGATCCCGTGTTTGACAAGTACGACGAGCGCATAATGAAACGCGCAACGCTCAAAGACTTCAACGGGATAAGACAAGGCGAAGCGCTCGGCCGTCTACCCTTCTCCCGTCGAGAAGCGGAAGCCATTATGACTTCCGCAGCCACCCGCGACGGCATGCTGGCGCTCGGCTTTCGCGCGAGCCGCGCCACCGCCACCAGCGGTGAACTCTCCCGGTATCGCATCGTCCACTTCGCGACCCACGGACTACTCAACACGCAATACCCTGAACTTTCGGGAATCCTGCTTTCCCGTTTCGACGAGAAAGGCCAACCGCAGGATGGGTTCCTCCAGTTGCACGAAATCTACAACCTCGATCTGCCGTGTGAGTTGGTGGTCCTTTCGGCGTGCCAGACTGCACTCGGCAAGGAGATCAAAGGCGAGGGTTTCGTCGGCCTGACCCGAGGCTTCATGTACGCGGGAGCCGCGCGTGTGGTCGCGAGTCTGTGGAGAGTGGACGACGCCGCAACCGCGGAGTTAATGAAATCGTTTTACCAAAGCATGTTCGACGACAAGCTGAGCCCCGCGGCCGCCCTCCGCGCCGCTCAAATCAACCTCTGGAAGCAATCCGCCTGGCGCTCACCTTACTACTGGGCCGCCTTCACCCTCCAAGGGGAGTGGCGCTAGCCACAAAAAGACACAAGCCGGACAGGAAGGTGAGGAGCAGTGGCAGAGAGCAGGAGCAGGTTTGTGTTTAGAGCCTGCCCCTGCACCTCACATCTTGTGCTTTTTGTGCCTTCTGGTGGCCTAAACTGTTGTCTTTGCTGGTCCTTATTGAAACAAAAAAGTTATAGACCGCAACGGGCTTTTTCTGTTACATTGCGATGCTAACGCGTTCCACCCAACACAACTCCGCAACTCGATTTCGGAAAAATGTACATCTGTGTTTCAACCAAGGGAATTCATAGCGAACGAGTCTTACTTCTTTTAAGGCAGGAGACCGCCAATTGACCACGGCAATCGAGCAGACGCTCGAAATTTATGGAATCGAAAACTGGGGCGCTGGCTACTTTGATGTAAACCGGAAGGGAAATCTTATCGTTCGCCCGGTCGAGGGAGATCCTCGCTCCGCGGACCTCAAAGAGATCATTGACGACCTTGCCAAACGCGGTATTACCACGCCCGTGCTGCTGCGCTTCCCGCAATTAGTAGCAGCTCAAGTACGAAAACTTCAGCGTGCGTTTAGTCGCTCGATTCGCGAGTTTGAGTATCAGGGTGCGCACATGTGTGTTTACCCGATGAAGGTAAACCAGCAGCGTTCCGTTGTGGAGGAATACCTCAGGGAAGGCTCGCGTTACGATTTTGGCCTTGAAGCCGGTTCGAAAGCCGAACTCTACGCCGCGCTCGCACTCGAACAGCCCGGCGACAGCCTGCTGGTGCTCAACGGTTTCAAAGACGAGGAGTTCATTGAACTCGCGTTCGCCGGGGCCAAGGTCGGAAAGAAAGTCGTCATCGTGATCGAGAAACTGAACGAACTCGATCACGTTCTCAACGTCGTCGAGCGTCACGAAGGTGCGTTGCCGATGCTCGGCATGCGCGTGAAGCTCTATTCGAAAGGTTCGGGTCGTTGGGAAAAGTCGGGTGGTGAGGCCGCGAAATTCGGTCTGACCACAACCGAATTATTGGAAGTTATACGAAGACTTGAAGAAGCCGATCGCGTGGACATGCTCAAGCTGCTCCACTTCCACATCGGCTCCCAACTCACCGACATCAAGCGCATCAAGAATGCGATGAAGGAAGCCGCACGCGTCTACGCGAAGGTTTACCAGATGAAGGTGCCGATCGAACTGCTCGACGTCGGCGGCGGCATGGCGGTCGATTACGATGGATCGAAGACCGCCTTCGACTCTTCGGCCAACTACACGGCCCAGGAGTTTGCAAACGACGTTATCTACACCATCAAGCAGGTCTGCGACGACGAGAACGTTCCGCATCCGACGATCATCCAGGAGTCGGGCCGCTACCTCGCGGCTTACCACGCGATTCTCGTAACGAACGTGTTGGATGAGATCGAGACCGTTGTTGAAGACATCACGCCGATCGAGATCGATGAAGACGACCCGCAAGTGGTGATCGAGCTGGGTGACCTGCGCGAGTCGATCACCGTTAAGAACTATCGCGAGTATTACCACGACGCGCTCGAACATCGTGAAGAGTTGTTCACGTTGTTCAACCTCGGCTTGATCTCGCTCGAAGATCGCGCCAAAGGTGAAGTGCTCTTTTGGGACGTTTGTGAACGCGCGGACAAGTATGCGCAACAGGCGAAGTACGTGTCGGAAGAGTTTGGCGACCTGCGGCGACTGCTGTGCGCAAAGTACCTGACAAACTTTTCCGTGTTTCGCTCCGTACCTGATCACTGGGCGCTCGATCAATTGTTTCCGATCGTTCCGATTCATCACTTGAACAAGCCGCCGACCGAGTACACTACGCTTTGCGACATCACCTGCGACTCGGACGGCATCGTCGACAAGTTTGTTGACCTGCACGACGTCAAGCAGGTGCTCGAGTTGCACACGATCAATCCAGACGAGCCTTACTATCTGGCGTTCATGCTCGTCGGCGCATACCAGGAAGTGATGGGAAACAATCACAACCTCTTTGGCGCGCCGCACGAAGCGCATGTGCATATCGACGAGGAGGGTTTCCTGATCAAGAAAGTGATCAAGGGAACGACTGTTGGCGCCGCTGCCGAACGTGCGCGCTATGAGCGCAGTCTTTTGCACGACGGCTTTCGACGCCTGATCAATCGCCGCGTGAAAGACGGCGAGTTGAGCGAAGCCGATGGCGCTGAGCTGGCCCAGTTTTACGAGTCACGCTATGAGGCTTATACCTATCTCGCCGTTAATGGCGTGAAGGTTCGTTCAAGGCGCAGGACTGATTATTAAAACGATGTAATTAAGAAAAGACTTATAAGTCCAATAGGACCTATAGGACCTATCAAGTCCGAGAGGTTGACAACCTGCATGGTCACTCAACGAAAACCCAAAGCATCGAAGTACTTGACCACTCCCACGCGTCCAGTCCAGGTGGATCGCGATCGTTCAGTGGCCGGACTCCTCGAGAAGATGGAAGGAACAGGCTTCGGAGGGCGACAACTCGCCGAAGCTCATCGTATCTGGCTGGACATGCTCGGCGACAACACGACCATCATGGTCGCGGGCTCAGGCGCGCTGATCCCCGCCGGTATGCGGCGTCTGCTGGCTTACGTAATCAAGAATCGCTTCGTTGACGTGCTCGTGCTGTCGGGCGCAGTGCTTTTCCACGATCTACATGAAACACTCGGGCGTTATCACTTCCAGGCCCATCCGAGTATGACTGACGCTGAGTTGGAGTCGGCGCAGATCAGCCGCATGTGGGACCTGCTTGCGAGTGACGAAGAATATCGAGAGGCGAAAGAGTGGATTGGAGGATTCACGAATCAACTCGATCAGAGTCGTGCTTATTCGCCGCGCGAGTTTCTGCATTTGCTTGGCCGCGAGCTTGCGGAGATTGCGTCGGAAGATGGCGTGCTGACTTCGGCGTATAAAGCGCGAGTGCCGATCTTTTGTCCGGCGATTGCCGATAGCGGACTTGCAGTCGGGATCGCGGGTGCGCGTTTCGAGAAGAAGAACAACTTCATGTTCGACATCATTCAGGACGTGCTGGACATGATGAATGTGATGGTCAACGCGCGGGTGTCGGGAATCTTGAATCTCGGTGGCGGGACGACGAAGAGCTTTATCCAACAGGCGACGCTCTCATCGTTTCTGCAAAAGGACCATCATCACGGGCACAAGTATGCGATCCAAATCTCGACCGATGCTCCGCATCCGGGCGGTAGATCGAATGCGGTCTCTTTCGATGAAGGACTGATCTACGGAAAACTCGCCCGCGGCGCGCACACCGCTTACGTCCCCTGCGACGCCACAATCGCCCTGCCGATCCTGATCACTTCGCTTTCCCAAACGGCGGCAAAGTATATGAAGGGACGGAAGCGTCCGAACTTCACGTTTGGGCGCGACCTGATCGTCGAGGCGCCGTAACCAATCTTTTTAACCACAAAGACACTAAGACACAAAGTTTAACTTGGTGTCTTTGTGTCTTTGTGGTGAAAAATTGTTGATGCCTCTCACGCGGTTGCGTTGCGCGTACATCGCCTTATCTGCGGTCTCGATCGCCTGTCCCAATTCAGTCAGCGCATTGAACCCAGCCACGCCAAACGAAACACTCACCTTTAACGGCATCCCAATCCAGCGTTCGCAATTCTCTTCCAGGATCTTATTCAGCTGATCCATCCTTCGCCCCGCTTCGTTCTCCGGCAGCTTGAACATGAGCACCAGAAACTCATCTCCACCCCAACGGAACAACATGTCGTCGGCCCGCACCAGGGAACGCGTCGCACGCGCGACGGCGCGAATCGCTTTGTCACCCGCCGTATGACCCATCGTGTCGTTGATCGGTTTCAGATTGTCGATGTCGAGTATCGCCACACTTCCGGAAGTCACAACGTCATGGCCCACCTCAGGCCGCCGCAGTAACGAATGAAACGCGTGGCGATTGAGAGCCTCGGTGAGCGGATCCATCTGGACTAGCAATTCGAGCTTATCGCGCGCCTGCGTCAGTTCTCGATTAGCGAGCTCCACTTCTCGACGCACACCTTCCATCAACACCATCACCGTGCCGAAGCCCAGCAGTATTTCAAACAAGAGATCGAAAACTGACGTGTACTGCAAGTAACTCAACGGGACCGTGATCCCTAAAAGCCCCTTGCGCGCTCCAAACACCGGTACGTAGTGAAGAAATCCGATTGACAGCAACAGCAACGCCACCGACATCACGCGAATACCAGGGCTTGGTTCTTCCAAACGTGGCCCGCGGCGAAGAGTAATGAAAGCGATCATGAACAACGCCGACAGGATGGCCGAGTGGATCATGAAGAGATCGTTAAAATCGCTCGAGGCGTAAGGAATGATCAGCGAAACGGCGATCGCAGGAACGAGGAAGTAATTGTGTTTTCTGCTGAGCGTTACGCCGGTGGTTTGGCTGCGGCAGCCGGCGATGAAGAAGAGTCCAAAAAGATATTCGCCGAAGAAGTAGCCTGAGTAGAAGATCGTCTGTTTGGAGCCACTCTGAAAGCCGATGAACAAACTCATGAGCGCGAGCGAGAGGCTGGCCCACGCGGCAGTCCAGTATTTCAGAGCCATGCTCTTGATGGACGACTGCATGAAGATTGAGAGTAGCGTGATTAGGAGGACGCCAACGCACTGAATAGCAAGACCGACATTCGAATCCATATAGACTGGGCCTCGTTAGGGATGAACGAGTTTGAAGAGAATGGAATTTCTGGGCGGTAAGGTCGGCGGAAGACTGGGTTGGAGACCAAACCGGGTTTGATTTTAGCTGACCGAAGGTTCGGAGGGAAAGAGTTTTCTTAAGTTACTGAGTTCAATGGATTTTTAGCCACAAAGACACTAAGACACAAAGATTTCACTTAGTGTCTTTGTGTTTTTGTGGTTCAAAAACAGCGCAAAATTTTGATCAGGTGAGCCATTGGAGCACCTCTTCCTCGCCCCCGGCACGAGTCCCTCCGACGACGTGTATGAAGTACTCTTCCAACGACACTGGCCCCTCGCCGTCGCCCTCAACCCGGATACCCTTTCGCAGCTCATTCAACGAACCCGATGCCAACAATTTCCCCTGCGCGATGATCGCGATGTCGCTGCACAAACGTTCCACGATCTCCAACACATGCGACGTCAGAAACACCGTCAGTCCCCGCTCCGTCAACCGCGATAACAGATCCTTCAAGGTTCGCGACGCTATCGCATCGACCCCTTCGAACGGCTCGTCGAGAAAGAGTATCTCCGGACGATGAATCAGCGCGCACGCAAGTGACAACTTCTTCTTCATCCCGTGTGAGTATTCGATGATCAGTTTCCTCGGCTCATCCTGGAGCTCCATCAACTCAAGCAGCTCTTTCGAACGCTGCGCAATGTCCTCGGTGCGCAGACCGTACATGCGTCCCGTGAACGAAAGCATCTCGGGACCGGTGAGTCGCTCGAAAAGATTCAGGTCTTCCGGAACGACACCGATGCGACGTTTGACCTCCATCGGTTGCTGCGAGATGTCGAGATCGAGCACCCGCAGCGTGCCGCTCGTGGGTGCGAGGAGGCCCGTCAGCATCTTGATGGTCGTGGATTTGCCTGCGCCGTTGGGGCCGAGAAAACCAAAAAAGCTGCCACGATTGACGCGCAGGTTTACGTGATCGACTGCGACAAAGTCGCCGAACTGCTTAACCAGAGAAAAAGTCTCGACCGCGGGCGAGGCTGTGAAAGAAGCTTGTTCCAGGTGGTTTTCATTTTCCATTTGTCATTTGCCATTTTTCATTTGTCAATTTGAAAACGCAAGCTACGCCGAGCATTGCCGTAAATGACAACTGACAAATGGCAAATGACAAATGGAAAATAATTATTGCTTTAGCAACGCTTTCGCATCGTCTGCGCGGACGTAGGCAGGTAACGTTCGGTGTGTGCTCATTAGGAATGCGTTGGAGCTGGATTGGAGAGCGTTGCCGTGCGTGGCCGCAAGGCGAACGAAACGGCCGAAGGGCGACCAGCCATAGTAGTAACCGTCGTGCAGGCTGATGAGAATGTCGGCTGTTTGCTTCACGCGCGGGGTGAAGAGCGACGCATATATATTCGTCAGTGCGTCAGGATAGCGATGCCCTTTGGTGTGCTCGAACCAGACTGAATCCGCCGCGAACCCTTCGTGATCCAGTTTGCCGTCATCACGAAGAATCTTGATGGTGCTTTCGAGTTCAAGTGGATCGCCGTTGGTATTCACGTAACGGTAGTCACGATATTCATTGGCACGACGCTGAATGCGAGCGCGTCCACGTGAACTCTCGAGCGCCACTTCATCTCCGTCTTTGTAAACCACAAAATCAACGCCGCGGATTTCAATTAAGGCGCGCGCCGCTTCCGGCACCATCGAATCGTCCCCGCAGTACGCCGCCGCATAACTACAGAGACCAAACGCGGGAACTGAAAGCTCGCGCTGCTTGTTGCGTGTAAACTGGCCCACCACGCGAAATCGTTGCTTCTGAAGACCTGTCGAGAGATCGACACGACGATTCTCTTCGAGATTCATACCGTGATCGGAAAACATCACGATCTCAGTCTCGTCGCCGCAATAGCTTTTAATCTCCTTCAGAATCTGGTCGAGCGATTCGAGTGCAACCGCGAGTCGTTCTGGTCCCTGGGCGTGCAGCAATCCGTCAGTGGCTTTGAGAAAGGCAAAGTAGTCGCGAGTTTGCGGCGTTGCCCGGAATCGTTCGCGAAAGCGCTGCATGTCGGCGCGCCAGACTTTATCGGGCGCAACGTAGATCAAAAACTCAAACGGTAATGGTTCCTGGTAATCGAGATCGTCCATGTAGGACGAAGGAATCTTGTCGGGCGTGCGGCGGCCGAGATACTTTCTGATTCCGCCCCGCAGTTCTCCCGCATTGCGATCGAAGTACAAACTCTCATAGCCCTGCGGCGGCGACGCTCCAAGCATCGTCGAGAGGGCAACGTTAGTCATGGTCGGGAATGGTGAGAGCAGGCGCGTGGGTGGTCCGAAAGCGTCAAACAGTCCTCTGCCTTTCGCCTCTTCGATCAACCTGTGAGGAACACCGTCGAGACAAAGCAACAAACGTCGGGGACGTGTTTGACCGTTATTACCCATTGAGATTACCCATTGAGTTAATTGAACGAGGCAGGAGCAGTGGACAGAGGCAGGGCATGCTTTTCCGGCTCCTGCACACCTGCTCCTGCGCCTCCCCTCTCCGTGCCTGCTTGCTCCGACTTATAAGCCTGCTTCAACCCTCGTTTCGCCTCTTCGTGCGCGTCGTACACATTCGGCCGCGCCAAAACCACCTTGTACTGCGCCAACGCCTCATCACGCTTCCCGCTCGCGTCGTACGCGCGCGCCGCATAAAGATGCGCCATCGTCACGAGGCCCGGTTCAGCGCTGCTCACTTTCGTCGCAGCCAGGAACTCCTTCGCCGCACGCTCGTGGTGCCCCGCCTCCAGCAACACCTCGCCATACTTAAAATGGATCAGATCAAGCGCTCGCGCAGCCGTGTCGCGCACGTTGCGGTCGCGCAGCAACTCATCAAACATCGCAAACGCTTCCTTCTCCGCCTGCACCGCGCCGGTCGTGTCTTTCTCTATTCGTTTCACTCCTGCGAGCGACACGAGGGCATCAGCCGATTCCAACCGCAACAAATAATTGCGTGGATACTTAGCACTCAGTTCGCGCGTCAGCTTCAATACGTCCGCATAACGCCTTTCACGACGGTAGAGCACTACCAGCACTGACTTAGCGTCGTCCTGCGCCCAGCGACCTTCCTTCGCAACCTGCTCGAGCATCGCGAGTCCGCGTTTTTTCGATCCGCGAAAACCGGTTGCGCCGGCAATTATCTTCACGGCCCAGGGCAAAGAACCAACTACATACTCGTACAGACCGATCGTAATCTGCGCATCAACGTACTTCGGATCGATCTTCAGCACTTCGCGATGAAAGTTAACCGCATCGTTACCGTCGCGAAGCGCAGCGATATGACGACGTTCAACCGCTTCTTCAAACGCCGCTTTCAGCCCCTCCGTGTTGGCCAGAAAATCCAGCGCCTCGATGTTCTTCGGTTCTTGTTTTAGTTTTGCTTCCGCGAGTCGTCTCGCTTCGCGCGTGAGATTGCGAAACTCTGTGACGATCTTCGGATCGACTCTGTCGTCTCCGTTTGAGTAGAAGGAGTCGGAGCTGTAAAGCGAGGTTTGCAAACGGCGAGACTCGTAAAGCGTCTTGATCCAGAGGCGCGCCGCCAGCAGTTGATAACCGCCGGGATGGTTCGGCAGCAGTTGAACTATCTCTTTGAAGTCGCGATGCGCTTTGTCGTAGTCGATGTTGTAAAGCGCATCGAGACCACTGCGACGTAACTCCTCAAAACGCGCGCGTTCCGCATCTGTTAACCATGGGGATGAAGGCTGCTGCGCAGACACCGAAATCGTGACCGCCAGCAGTAAAACCAGAACACCGAATAATCTCACTTCATTCCTCCATCTGTGTAATCTGTGGATTAGCTTTCGAACGACTCCATGTACTTAATTCCGGATCCGGTATTGAACAACACAACTCGATCGCCTGCCGTTACCTCCCCGGTATCGATCAACTTCCGCAACGCAGGCAAGCAAGCAGCGCCTTCCGGCGCACAAAAGATTCCTTCCGCTGCACCGATCTCTTTCGTCGCCTCGATCAACTCTTCATCCGTTACCGAAATCGCCGTCCCGCCGGACGCCCGCAACGCATCAAGAATCAGAAAATCACCAACCGCCTTCGGGACTCGCAAACCGGAAGCAGTCGTCGCCGCGTTCGGAAACTCGTCCGCAAACCGTTTCCCTTCCTCAAACGCCCGCACGATCGGAGCACACCCTGCGGCTTGGACCGTCACCATGCGTGGCCGCTTGCTACCGATCCAACCCATTTGCTCCATCTCGTCGAAAGCCTTCCACATCCCGATCAACCCGGTGCCTCCGCCCGTCGGATAAATGATCACGTCCGGCAGTTCCCAATTCAGTTGTTCCGCAACCTCGTAGCCGAGCGTCTTCTTGCCTTCGACGCGATAAGGTTCTTTCAACGTCGAAACATCGAACCAACCCTCAGCTTCTTTCCGCCTTCCGACTTCGGCGCCGCAGTCAGTGATCAGCCCATCCATCAACGTCACGTGAGCGCCCGTCTGTTCACACTCGACCACATTCGCCCGCGGCGTGTCCTTCGGCATGAAGATGAACGCTTCGAGTCCGGCTCGAGCGGCATAGGCTGCGAGCGCGCCGGCTGCATTTCCCGCTGACGGAACCGCCAGTTTCGTAGCGCCCAATTCTTTGGCCATTGAAACCGCAGCGGCCATGCCACGCGCCTTGAAACTCTGCGTCGGGTTCTGCGATTCGTCTTTTATGTAAAGCTCATGAACCCCGACACTCTTGCCCAATCGTTTGGCGCGCAGCAAAGGCGTCCACCCCTCGCCAAATGAGATGATGTTGTCGTCGTTATCGACCGGCAACACCTCTCGATAGCGCCAGAGGTCGGAGCGTCTGGCGCCCAGAGACTGCTTTGTCAAAGTGGTTTTGCTGCGATTCAGATCGTAGCGAACCAGTAAAGGCTTACCGCAGGCGCGACAGAGATTGAGCAAGCGACGTGCCTCGTGTTCCAGGCCACAGAGGCCGCATTCCAGATGGGTGACATTCATAGGCAGACTTTCCTCGAGTTGTGGATGTTTTCGGGCAAACGACGGCGTCAGTATGCGATACAAATGCTAATTAGAGGTAACGCGGGAGGGTGGAAAAACGCTTTTGGCAGGGTTCTGACAGGAGCAAGAGGTTTGCGCTAGATGCAGCAAACCTCTTGCACCAGGACTAAATGATCATTTCCGGAGCCGACACTCTTTAGTGGTTGTCGCCGTGTCCGCTGTTGCCGTCGATCTGGCTGCGGATCTCGCCGCCGGGCCAGGTGGTGCTGTGGACATTGACGTAGGTCGCACCGGCACGAATCGCGTTGATTAGCTCGCCAATCTCGCCCGTATTCAGTCCCTGATTCCTGGCGGCCAGAGTCGCCGGAATATTTGGACTGACGTCTGCGGCGAGGATGGTTCCTGATATCGTCGCTGGAGGTGCAGGACACGGCTGAATTCCCGCTGGACCATTCCCTAAATTGGTGCAGAGGAACACGGAGATACCGCCATTAACCCCCTTGTTTCCGATATGAATATGCGCCTGCTGGATGGCACCTTCGAGGTCTGAATAGCTCAGTTCCCAGTCAATCCTCGATTCGTCGTTGCTGATCCGCGCATTGAAGCTTCCGCCGCCGGTGGTCGAAACTGCCGGGACCTCCTGATATCCGGTCAGAAGCTCGCTGATCTTCTTGAAGCCTTGGGCAAGGACAACGGTCGAGGCCGACACCAAGGCGATTACTGCAATAGACATTCCTAGTCTTCGCATCCCTTTTTCCTCCAAAGATTCGGTTGTTTGCTAAGTGGGGGCGCATGATATCACAGGACTCCTCGAAAGGTGGAAGCCCAAATGTGGAGATTTGGTGCCGTTTTGAACTTTGAGCTTGGTTCTTTGTTTTGACTGCCCGGAAATCACAGGGACCAAGATCAAAGTTCAAAGATCAAAGTTCAAACCAGCAGGTTTTGCGTTCTGCGCGCCGTTCATTTACCTTTTCGTCTTTATGGCAATCACTATTTTGGCTTTGGATCTGGACGGGACTCTGCTTGATTCTCGGGGCCATATTTCTGAACGCAACCGGAACGCACTCGACAACGCACGCCAGCAGGGCGTGCGCGTAGCCTTGGTGACCGGACGTCGCTTTCGTGACTCTCGTCCAGTCGCGTTGGAGTTGGGACTCGATATCCCGTTGATCTCGCACAACGGAGCCTTAACGAAACACGCAGCATCGTTGCAAACCGTTTCCGTCTTGCCGCTGCCGGTGTCAGCCGCACACGAGGCACTGCGAGTCGGACGTTCGGCGGACGCCGATGCGTTACTGAGTGACGATCACGAGGGTTTAGGAGTACTCGTTTACGATCATATTCGTGGTGACAACCATGCCGTGCAACGGTATCTCGCCTGGGCCAGGCGACTTCATGGAGACGAGGAAGGTCGAAAAGCAGTCCAGCAGGTTCCGTCGCTTGAAGACTACCTGGACCACGACCCGATCCATCTCGCATTTTCGGGTGGCTGTAAAGAGATGGACCAACTCGAAGAGTTACTCCACACGGAACTCGGCTCGACGGTGAAGATACTCAGCACGAAGTATATCGAACAGGACTTCACGTTGTTGGACGTCGTAAACCCGGCGGCGTCGAAGGGCGCCGGGGTGGCCGCGGCCGCGGCGGAGTTGGGAGCGAGTCAGGAAGAGATCATGGCCATCGGCGACAACTACAACGATCTCGAAATGCTGCTCTTCGCCGGCACTGGCGTGGTCATGGCCAACGCTCCGCTTTCGTTACGCGAGATACCCGGCTTGCATCCGACAGCCAGCAACAACGAAGATGGCGTAGCCCTCGCGATTGAGCAGTTCATACTGAACCAGCCACAGCTAATCAACAAGTAAGGAGAGAAAATGGCAAATCGAACGGCAGTGATCGAAACAAACAAGGGGACGATTCGAGTTGAGATGTTGGAATCGGACGCACCCAAGACTACTGAGAATTTCATTACCCTGGCCCAGCGCGGATACTACGACGGCATTATTTTCCACCGCGTGATCCAGAAGTTCATGATTCAGGGCGGCGATCCGACGGGAACTGGACGTGGCGGCGAATCTGCGTGGGGCGGACGTTTTAACGACGAGATCAATCCCGGTTCGGAGGTTTACCAGAGAGGTTACAAAGCCGGCACGATGGCGATGGCGAATGCTGGTCCAAACACGAATGGGTCGCAGTTTTTCATCATGCATGCCGATTACCCGCTGCCACCGGCCTACACCATCTTTGGCAGAGTCACTGAAGGACAGGAAGTGGTCGATGCGATCGCGACGACTCAAACCGATCGCAACGATCGGCCGCTGTCGGAAGTGAAGATGGAGAAGGTTACGATTGAATAAATCTGTGTAATCTGTGGATTAGAGTGGGGCGGCGCCGTGGCCGATTCGATCTGATCGCAAGGCGCGGATTGCGGTGGTGACATAGTTTTTAGCGGCGCCGACTGCTTCTTCCAAAGACATACCTTTTCCGAGACACGCTGCGATCGCGGCGGAGAGAGTGCATCCTGATCCGTGCACTTCGCCAACGTCGATAAATTCTTCGCGAAACTCGACGAAGTTTCCGTTTTCATTCAACAAGATATCCGTGGCTTCCGCGGTGTGTCCGCCTTTCACCAGCACGGCGCGCGCGCCGAGTAATCTGATCTTTTCAGCGGCGCGTCGCATGTCAGTTTCGGTGTGGATTGAGATTCCGGACAAACGCTCCGCTTCAGGAACGTTTGGTGTCAGCACACGCGCTAGCGGGATCAGTTTCTCTTTCAGGATCTGAAGCGCTTCATCGTCGATCAGGACGTCGCCTGAAGTCGCAACGATCACCGGATCGACTACCGGCGCAGGCAGGCCTTCCTCGTGAAAGAGCCGCGCGACTTCCGCGACGATCTCTGCGGTCGGCAACATTCCGGTCTTCGCCGCCGCAACTTCCAGATCCTTCACGACAGGTTCAACTTGCGCGCGCAGAGTGGCAGGTGTTTGATGTTCGGCGCCAAACACACCGGTTGTGTTTTGGAAAGTGATCGACGTCAGCGCCGCTGCCGGAAAACACCCAAACGCCGCGATCGTGCGAATGTCGGCAACAATCCCGGCGCCGCCCGACGGATCAAGCCCCGCAATGGATAGGACCACTGGTCTCATTTGACTGGCGACGAACGATTTGTAGGGGCGGGGGGG
>JBIOVO010000160.1:0-4210 GCA_044867735.1 Pyrinomonadaceae bacterium
ACCAAAGTGGCCAATGAGCCACTCAAGGGATCAACTTTAGAAAGAAAATCGCACATCATCGATAAGCAAAACTATTCAATGAAGACGAAAGAACTATCAACGCTCAATTTTTCAGCAGCCTGCTAGAAGAATCTGGAAAGCGCTTCGTTGGTTGCTGCTGATCGGCGTCGGCTTATTAGCCATCGCGCAGTTCATTCGGCCGGCGAAGACGAATCCGCCTATCGATCCGGCACTAGCGCTCGAGGCGCACATGCAACCGGACGCGAAGTTGACGGCTCTGCTCGAACGTTCGTGTAACGATTGTCATTCGAACAAGACGCGCTGGCCCTGGTACACGAACGTTGCGCCAGTGTCGTGGTTTGTCATCGACCACGTGAATCACGGGCGTAGTCATATGAATTTTTCCGAGTGGGGTAGTTACGACCGGCAGCGGAAGAGTCAGTTGCTGAACCAGACTTGTGCTGAGGTGAAGGGGGGCGCGATGCCGCTGAGTTCGTACACGCCGCTGCATCCGGGATCGAAACCCACGTCGCAGGATCTTTCGGTTATTTGCGAGTGGGCCAGTCGCGAAAACGAGCGGTTGGTGTTGCGGTAGCGCTCGGAGAGTTAACCACAAAGACACTAAGACACTAAGTTCACTTGTTCACTTCGTGTCTTTGTGTCTTTGTGGTAAACATTACACCCCTAATAGGTGGCTCATATCGTTAACATTCAGAACTCTCACGAACCCATCATCGCGCAACTCAAACCTCGTAATCCCGCAATTCCCACTCGAGATCCAAACGGGCTTTAGCTCCGGCGCGTCGAGAGCGCCCATCAGGTGCAGCGCGAGGATGCAGATCGTTCCGGTGTGACTGAACACCGCAATCCTTCCACCGCGATGCTCCGCAATGATGTCATCGAGCTTTTGTGCGGCGCGATCGAGGAGTTGGCGATAACTCTCGCCGCCGGTCAGCACGTGATCAAAGTCACGGCGGAGCAGGGCAGCGTACTGTTCCGGATGTTTTTGCGCGGCGTCCTCGAACGTGAGTCCTTCCATCACGCCCACACTTCGTTCGCGAAATGCGGACGTCCCATTGAGTGGGAGTCCGGTGAGATTCGCTAACGGCTTTGCGGTTTCCAAGGCGCGGGCGAGATCGCTCGAGTAGATGGCAGTCAGTGATTCTGCTTTTAGAGCGCGTGCAGTTGCTTCCGCTTGTTTACGGCCGCGTGCGGAAAGCGGAGTTGGCGTGTGCCCGCCAAAGCGGCGCTCCGCATTTCCTCTTGATTGACCGTGACGGACAAGCAGAACGTGAGTGGCTTGGGGCATGCTGACAAGGGAGCTTTGTTCCTGGTACTTAGTACTTTGTTAATGCGAACATCGGAACAAAGAACAAAGAACCAAGTGCAAAGTGCAAAGTACAAAGTACTAGGCTGCTACTGCTTCGGCTTTAAGTTTCTCTGCCTGGTAATGGGCCACGAGCGCGTCGATGAATGGGTCGAGGTTGCCTTCCATCACGAGATCCAACTGGTGGATCGTCAAACCGATGCGGTGATCGGAGACGCGGTTTTCTTTGAAGTTGTAAGTACGAATCTTTTCTGAACGATCGCCTGAGCCGACCATCGAGCGACGCTCGCTGGCCTGCGCTTCGTGCTGTTTCTGTTCTTCGAGTTCCTGCAAACGCGCACGCAAAACACGCATCGCCTTTTCGCGGTTCTTGATCTGCGACTTCTCATCCTGCATCGAAACCACGACGCCTGTTGGAAGGTGCGTTAGTCGAACCGCGGAGTAAGTCGTGTTAACTGACTGGCCACCCGGACCAGACGAACAGAACGTATCAATGCGCAGATCCTTCGGATCGATCTTCACGTCAACTTCTTCCGCTTCCGGCAACACCGCAACCGTGATCGCGGAAGTATGAATTCTGCCGCTCGCTTCGGTTTGCGGCACGCGCTGCACGCGATGGACGCCCGATTCGTGTTTGAGTTTGGAGTAAACCTTATCGCCTTCGATCAGCACGATCGCTTCCTTGAGACCGCCGATGCCCGACTCCGACGCTTCGAGAACTTCAAACCGCCAGCGCTGCTTTTCCGCGTAACGCGAATACATGCGCACCATCTCAGCGGCGAACAACGTCGCTTCATCACCGCCCGTGCCGGCGCGAATCTCGAGGATGACGTTCTTTTCGTCGTTCGGGTCAGTCGGAATCAGCAGGAGCTTGAGTTCCTTGTCGGCTTCGTCGATTCTGCCCTGGAGTGTTTCGAGTTCCAGACGGGCCATCTCGCGCATCTCTTCGTCGTCAGTTGTGTCCAACAACTCGCGCGCGTCAGTCAACTCCTTTGTCAGACCCTTCCACGTTTGATACTTCTGCACAACTTCGCCGAGCGTGCGATGTTGTTTCGCAGCCTTGGCGTACGCAGACGGATTCGAAAGCAACTCCGGAGATGATAGCTCCTGAGTTAGCTCTTCATACCGTTGAACGATTTGTTCGAGCTTGTCTAACATTTAGACCTCGCATTTAGACCTCACCATGTCACGACAGCGGCGCCGGCACAGGTTCTCCTGTTTGCGGCTCCAGCTTCAGCGATTCCTTGAGCGCTTCGATGGCGACTTCGAGTTGTTTGTCGTCCGGTTCCTGCGTGGTGATGTTTTGCAGCCACACGCCGGGTCGCGTCATCAGTTTGAAGATCCAACTGCTCTCTTTCTTCGCTGACAAGCGAATGATTTCGTAAGAGAGACCGGCAACGAGGGGCATCAGCGCCAAACGAATCAGGAAGTTCAATAACAACGAATCAAACTTGATTACCGAAAAAAGTATGATTGCCACAAGCATCACGACCATTAGAAAACTCGTGCCGCAGCGCGGATGCTGCCGCGGTTGCGGCCGCGCGTTATCGACGGTCAGCGGCAAGCCGGCTTCCCAGGTAAAAACTGTTTTGTGTTCGGCGCCGTGGTACTGAAAGACGCGGCGAATGTCTTTTATCAGCGAGAAGCTGACGATCATGATCAGAAAGAACGTCATGCGGATCAGACCGTCGATCAAGTTGAAAGCGACTGATGGACGAACCGGATGCAGGTAAGTTCGCACCGTGGTCCAGGCTTCCTGATACCAGCTTGCGTCCGCCGGCGCTATGGCAACTGTGGCCGGACCACTCGCCCATCCTGCGGCGATGAACAGCGCATTCGTCAACAGCAACGGCGCCGCCACGAAGAGCAACACGTTGAAGATCAACGCGAAAACGATGGAACCTGCCGCTGCTGCGGTCGTCCCTTTCTTCAGTTCATCTTTCGACCGCTTCTGCGTCGGCACTGGAATCAGACCGGGCACCGCGCCAGTCAAACCTGCAAAATCTCCTTCGCCTTCGATCACCGCAGGCGAGAGAGCGACTTTCACTTCCTTCGCCTCAGCTTCTTCGACCTCGGCGAAAGCTTCGTTAGCGGAATAATTGAGCGCTTTGATTCCGAGGCCCATCGATTGAATCAACACTGCGCCGCCGCGCAACACGGGCAGCTTCAGTATCGGATACTTGTCGCTCCACTTCGGCAGGCGAGCCGCAGTGTTCACGATCGTGCCGTCCGCTTTGCGCACGGCGATGGCGTAGGCGTTGGGAGTGCGCATCATGACGCCCTCGATAACAGCCTGACCTCCAACGATGAGATCTCGTTCTGGTGTGCTCATAGTCCTGAAACTGTGGCGTACAAAAATGCCGGCGATGGTGATGGTCGCTTTCGGTTCGAGCGACCCTCGGAACTCACGCCGGCTTTCGGTGTTGGCTAATGTTGCGGGGTGGCCGCGGTTTCAGCCGCGGGTTTCTTGCCATAACGTTTGTTAAAGCGATCCACGCGTCCTGCGGTATCGACCAGCTTCTGTTTCCCGGTAAAGAACGGGTGGCAAGCGGAACAGATTTCGACGTGGAGGTCACCTTTGCGGGTCGAGCGGGTCTTGAACGATTCGCCGCATGCGCAGGTGACAGTGATTTCGACGTATTCGGGGTGGATTCCTGGTTTCATTTACTTCCCTCTATCAGCGGCCCCAGGCCGCAATTTTCAAACACGCCATGATAGGTGCGGGGTGCTCTTATCGTCAAGTTTACAACCACAAAGTGTCGTTAGCACATCATATGTCCGGTTCAATTAGCACATGAAGTGTCCGCTTTGAAGCGGCTGGATTTCGCGCATGCCAGTATGAGGCATGAAGCGAAGCGCCGAAGCCGCCTGGGAGCGGGCGAT
>JBIOVO010000161.1:0-5995 GCA_044867735.1 Pyrinomonadaceae bacterium
CGGCGGTTTCGCTCGTTCGTTTCCGCACCAACATTCGCGACCCGAAAGAGATCACGGTTCTCTTGATCAGTCTGGCGCTTGGTCTTTCTGCCGGTGTGGGACGTTGGGACCTGGCGCTCGTGTTGGCGCTGTTCTCACTGGTCGTGCTTTGGCTGTTGGAGTGGCGCGAACCGGAGCTGGTGTTTCGTTCGATGGAGTTGAAGGTGACGACGCGAAACGTCGTGTCAACTCAAAAAGCGTTGCGGCAGGTCTTCAAGCAACACGGGTTCGATAAAGAGTTACGGGCGATCGATCGCGAAGCGACTGAGGAATCGCCGGGCAGCATTATGTACTCAGTGGATGTCAGCCCGACTGTCAGCACTGACGAGATCAGTGCTGACATCCTGGCTCTTGACGGTCAAAACGTCGAGGGTATCGAGTGGGATCAGAAGAAGAGCTACTCGTATCTTTATCAGTAAAACCATCCACAGATTACACAGATTTAATCCGTGTAATCTGTGGATGCCGATCTGGGACTATTGCTTCCCTGCTCCAGTCGTTGCAGCGGCGGCGGTCGCGCCAGCTTTGTTCTGGAAGATCACCGCGTAATCCTGCACGAACTTCTTCATGTCGCCATGTCCCCAGCGAGTGTAGAAGTCGTATTTCTTCATCTCCGCGTAGACCTGATCGTAGTTCCAGTTGTAGTGGTTAAAACGATAGACCGCGCCGGCCACGCCTGTGCGATGCCGTCCGCCTGCACAATGAACGTAGAACTTACCGGTTGAGGGATCGTCAACGAGTTTCAGAAACTGTTCGATCTTCGCCGCTTCGGGATAGTCTTTGTCGCTCATCGGAATGTTGACGTATTTCATTCCGAGCGCCTCAGCGGAGGGTTTCTCATATTCCTTTGGATCTTCACGGAGGTCGATAATCGTCGTGATTCCGAGGTCAGCCAACTGTTTATAATCGTTTTCCTTCGGTTGACCACCCCGGAAAAAGCGCTCATCCATCTGTCCAAAATTCTTGATGGTGACCTGGGGGTGACTTGTTTTATTACTCTCCTGACTTAGCGCCGAAACTGCCGATGCTAAAACGAGGGCAATGACTCCGAATAGGACAGATAAGTAGCTGCGCTTTGCTGTATTCATCCAAAAAACTCCTTGATAAGGGCAAACAGATCTCAGGGGCCAAGTCGGGTTCTTTTTACTTTGTGGCTTAACTCGTCGGGAAAACTACGCAGGTCGCAAAACCATGAAGTCTGATTCACGAGGCGACTTCATGGTTGCACACTTTTGTGAGAAACCTTACTAAGCAGGTCGAACAGTTGCTGGCTGTGGCACTCTTTGAGGCCTCGGGGCGGGAGTTGCCGGAGGCACGACCTTATCTCCCAAAGCCTCGCGAAATACCTGCCTCATGTTATCCACAAACACAAAACGAATATCCTTGAAGGGCTCCTTCGGAACCTCGTCGAGATCTCTGCGATTCTGCTGCGGCAGGATGATCGTCGTCACACGCGCGCGGCGTGCGGCCAGCACTTTTTCCTTCACGCCGCCGATCGGAAGTACGTTCCCGCGCAGAGTGATCTCCCCTGTCATCGCGACGTCTTTGCGAACAGGCCGCGCTGAAAGTGCCGACACCATTGCGGTCGCGAGTGTGATACCTGCCGATGGACCGTCTTTCGGAATCGCGCCCTCGGGAATGTGGATGTGAAGATCGTAATTGTTGAAATCCTCTTCGGCGATGTCCAAGTCCTTCGCTCGTGATTTCGCGTATGAGTAAGCAGCCTGGGCCGACTCGCGCATCACGTCGCCGAGCTGTCCGGTCAAGACAAGATTTCCCTTGCCCTTCATTCGCAAGGCTTCAATAAAGAGTACATCTCCGCCGACAGCGGTCCACGCCAAACCAGTGGCAACTCCGATCTGGTCCTTCTTGAGTATCTCTTCCGGGATGATCTTCGGCGCACCGAGAAACTCGTGAATATTCTTTAACGAGACACGGATACTGCCTTTGTGACCCTCGGCAATCTTGCGTGCGACCTTCCGGCAAATGCGACCGATCTCACGTTCGAGTTGACGTAGTCCGGCTTCCTGCGTGTATTGCTGAATGATCGTCGTCAGGGCAGTTTTTGAGAGATGCAGATCCTTGGCCGTGATGCCGTTTTCTTCCATCTGCTTCGGTTGCAGGTGCCGGATCGCGATCTCCCGTTTTTCTTCCTCTGTGTAACCAGCGAGCCGGATCACTTCCATGCGGTCGCGCAAGGCGGGTTGAATCGTGTCCAGCACATTCGCAGTGGTCATGAAGATCACGTTCGAGAGATCGAAAGTGACGCCGAGATAGTTGTCGCGGAAAGAATTGTTCTGTTCCGGATCGAGCACCTCGAGCAAGGCGGACGACGGATCGCCACGAAAGTCAGCGCCGACTTTGTCGATCTCATCGAGCATGATGAGCGGATTGTTTGTGCCCGCTTGCTGCACTGCTTGAATGATCCTGCCCGGCATCGCGCCGACATAGGTTCTGCGATGACCGCGGATCTCTGCTTCATCGTGTACGCCACCAAGAGAAAGCCGGACAAACTTTCGATCCAGCGCTCTCGCAATCGAACGACCGAGTGACGTTTTGCCAACTCCCGGAGGACCAACCAGACAAAGGATCGGACCTTTCGGCTTTTCTTTCAGTTTGCGCACGGCGAGCGCTTCGATTATTCGATCTTTAACTTTCTCGAGACCGTAGTGATCTTCGTTGAGTACAGTTTCCGCTTTTTTCAGATCGAGATTGTCAACAGAAGACCTGGACCACGGCAAGTCGGTCATGATTTCCATCCAGTTGCGGAGAGTGGCAGTTTCCGCAGCGTCCGGATGCATGCGTTCGAGTTTTTTCAGTTGCCGGAGAGCTTCATCTTCGGCCGTCTTTGGCATTTTTGCGGCTTCGATCTTCTCGCGGAACTGCGCAGTTTCTTCTGCCAGCTCGTTGCCTTCGCCGAGTTCACTTTGGATGGCTTTGAGTTGTTGTCGTAGGTAGAACTCTCTCTGTGAACGATCGATGTCAGCACGCGCCTGGGTATTGATCTCTTGCTGGACGGTGAGCACTTCGATCTCTTTGTTCAGTAGATCGTTGACTCGGCGAAGACGCGCCGTAGTGTCGGCAATGTCCAAAACCGACTGCGCATCCTCAACCTTCAACTCAAGGTTCGAAGCCGAGAGATCGGCGAGTCGTCCCGCGTCATCAAGGTTCGCGATGATCGCCATCACTTCAGGAGAGATGTTCTTCCCGAGATTGATCGCCTTCTCCATCGATGCACGAACGTTACGCACGAGCGCTTCGACTTCGAGGGAACGCTCCGGTGGCAACACTTCCTGCATCACGCTCACCTTCGAACGCAGGTACTCACCAGTCGCATCGACCGACTCGATCTGCGCCCGGGCCAGACCCTGGACGAGGATCCGTATGCGACCGTCAGGCAATTTGAGCATTCGCATGATCACTGCAGCAGTGCCAACTGCGTACAAGTCTTCGGCCGTGGGCTCTTCCTTATCAAGATCCTTTTGCGAGGCCAGGAGAATCATTCGGTTCTCACCGAGTGCCTCGTCAACCGCCCTGATCGATTTCTCGCGCGACACAAACAACGGCACGATCATGAACGGATAGATCACGATATCGCGCAACGGCAGCACCGGCAGTTCGTTGGGGATCTGCAACTGCTGATCGTTATCGGGCGCTTCGATTGCTTCAGTGAATTCTGGTTCTTTAGCTATTGCCATGACTTTGAGTTCCTGCGTCCTTAACCGCGATCAGGACCTCCTCTCCTCTGCGGTCCTCGATCTTTGGAAGCCGGATGTGCAGCACACCGTTTACCAACTCGGCCGAGGAATCGCGAATACTAAAGGTCCAACGAAGGGGGACGATGCGGCCAAACTTGCCAAAACTGCGTTCGGAACAGAGGTAGGAAATAATGCGACGCCGGTTGGGCCGGCGCTTCTTCTCTCCCCAAATTCTCAGTTTGGTGTTGCAAATGCCGATCTTGATCTGGTCGGCGGTTACGCCGGGCAGTTCGACGCGAATCAGGATCAGCTTTTCCGTCTCGCAAAGATCTACGGGAGGCGCCCAGGTGCCGGATGCGAGGGGGTTCTCGGCCTCAGTTGCTTCCTGCAACGCCGCAAAGAGACGTCCCACGCGGTCGCGCAGTCGCTGCAACTCGAGTCGTTCTAATCCGGTCGCGCGAATAGGTTTGATCATTACCAAAATCCCCGGTTCGTAATTACTTCTTACCCGCTGGTCCACTTGCCCTGGTGCGGACCAGATTCTTGATCTCCGTCATGAACTCCGACACGTCTTCAAAGTCCAGATAGACGGAAGCGAAGCGAACATATGCGACTTTGTCCAGTTCTTTCAAGCGTCGCATGATCATCTCTCCGATCTTGGTAGTGGGACGCTCTCGTTCCGGAGATTCCTGAACATACTTCTCGATCCCATTTACGATGCTGTCAAGCTTTGTCGAAGGGATCGGCCGCTTTTCGCAGGCTCGCAGCAATCCCGCCATCACTTTGTTGCGATCGAATGTTTCCCGACGGCCATCTTTCTTCACAACCATGTAGGGTATTTCGTCGATACGTTCGTAGGAGGTAAATCTTCGTTCGCACCTGAGACACTCCCGGCGCCGTCGAATGGCATCTCCTTCACGCGACTCACGGGAGTCGACGACCTTATCTTCGAGATACGCACAGAATGGACATTTCATCTCAATTGAACCTCGCAAACAAGGATCTGAATGTCACCTGCTTGATCGTTATCCCTGTTCCTCGACCGCTTGCTCGACTGGGTGTGGTGAAATCAGAGTTCGTAATTTGGTGAAGCTCAAATCACCACGAATGACGTAGAAGAGTCCAAATAAAAGTGCGGGTCCAAAATCGACGAGGTGCAACACGATCGAAAGTGCCGCAGCGGTCTCTTTCTGCACTCCCAGAAACAGCAGACCGGCGGCAGTTGCAGCATGAAATGCCCCGGCGGCCCCTCCAGGCGTCGGCACCAGCGAGCCTAGCAACGAGAGACCGAGCACGAAGATCGTTTCCGGAAAGCCGACTCGCAGGTGAAACGCTCGCATCACGAGAAGATTCGCCGCCGCAATTCCGAACCAGGTGATTGCGGTCCAGCCGATCGTCTCCGCGAGTTCGCGCACGTTCACGAGAACGCGAAGGGCACGCGCGAGTTGTTCGAGAACCCGCAGAATCAGATTTGCCAGTGCCCTTGGAATAAAGCGCCAGCGCGCGAAGAGGCGCTCGAAAAACTCGATCACCGTCGACGAACGTGTCCGGAACCAGGCGAGGAACGCGATGCCGAGAACTATCGCACCTAAGAGACCAAACCCGGCGAGCCTGACCTGATCGAATGAGACTTCGAACGTGACAGGCGGCCTGAACCAGATCAGGTTGATTGAAAACATCAGCGCCACCGCGGTCAGGTCGTAGATGCGTTCAACCAGTATGGTGACCAGGGACGCACTTGGTCTTATTCGTGGATCGCGCATTGAGAGCACGACCGGCCTCACAAACTCGCCCGCCCGGCCGACCAGAAAAACGCTGCTGAACCCGATTGCCGTGGCGGCGAAGAGGTCCGCGAGACGGGCCGGAGTCAGAGGTCTCAACAGTGCGCCCCAGCGGAAAGACCGAGAGAGATAAATTAGACAGACGATTAAAACCGCCGCGGCTAGCAGGTACGGATCGGAGCCGGCGAGCGCTCGGCGCACCTCCGTCCAGTCCAGATTGCGGCCAAACCACCACAGTAAAAGGGTCGCCAACAGGCACAGGGCGGCAAATTCGAGATATTTGCGATAGTTTCGAGTATTTGCCATCTGGACTCGGCTTGGTCGGAAACCACAACATCTTGGGCCGGCTCGAAAGGCTACTACAGGTTAGCTGTAAGGGCAAGAAACGCTTTCTTTGTATGGATTCTGCAAAAAGCCTTCTCGCGCAAAGGCGCAAGACGCAAAGGCAGACCCGTGGCTACCGAAGGTCTTCCTTTG
>JBIOVO010000162.1:0-48715 GCA_044867735.1 Pyrinomonadaceae bacterium
GGTCAGAACTTTGCGTCTTTGCGCCTTTGCGCGAGTAAACCCTAAATTTGATCCTCAGAACTTGTACTTCAACGCAAACTGCATCTGCCTCGAAGAACCCGAATCCCCGGTTGGGAAACGCGTGTTCGTGATCTGACCGAAGTTTGCGGTCCCAACGACCCTTCCCGGTTGACCGAAGTTCGCATGGTTGAATAGATCAAAGACCTCCCACCGAAATTCGATCAACTGATTCTCAGTGATGTACGTCCGCTTAATCACCGAGAAGTCAGTGTTGTTGAAGCCGGGTCCAATCACTACGTTCCGGCCAAGACTTCCAAATCGTCCCACCGGCACCACAAACGGACTGATGTCGAACCAGCGGTTCGGAGTGCCGAGTATGTCGATCGGACCAGTCACGTTAGGCCGCACGGTATTGTTCGTCCCCGTAAACGCCGCGTTATTGACGACGATGTTGACGGGATTGCCACTCTGCGATTGGACGATCGTTGAGAGTTGCCAGCCTTCGACCAACTTGTTGCCGCGGAACGGCAGTTCGTAGAGTCCGCTGATCACAAACCGGTGACGCGCGTCGAAATCAGACAGCCCACGGCTGTCACGCAGGTTGTAACTATCCTGGATGACTATTCCCTGGCTGTTGAGCGAGTTGTAGTCAATCGATTTCGAGAACGTGTACGAAGCATTGAACTGGAGCCCTCGTGACAGACGCTTGGTGGCGGTTAACCACAGCGCGTTGTAGCTCGAGTTTCCGCTTCCTTCGATCTGCACGATGTTGTTGAGTTGAGCGCCTGGGCGGAACGGATCCGACGGCGACAGATTTGGGAACGGCCGGACGCCATTGATCGGTTGATTGATGTTTCGTGAAACCCTGAGGTGAGTTCCCTTCGAGCCAAAGTAACCGACAGTCAAACCAATGTCTCTTCCCAACTCGCGCTGAATATTCAGGTTCCACGACTGGACATAGGCATTGTTGAAGCCCTGGTCCACGGTGTTCGGCGCAAGGCCGGCGAGCCCTGCGAGCGGTTCCGCGTTGTTCAGTGGAATGACTGGTAATGTCGTCGTCAGCGTTAACGGCCGCGCCAACGGCGGATTCGAAGTTAACGGCGTCACGACGTTGGTAACCGGCTGATCCGTAAGAATCGCGTAGGCCGCACGCACGGACGTCTTTCCGTCTTTGAATGGATCCCACGCGATACCGACGCGCGGTTGGAAGTTGTTATTGTTTTCTTCGTACACCTTATCGATGCCGGAACCAATCCTGACGAGCGTTCGTGTGTCTGGATCAAAGACGACGAACCGGTCGTAACGTTCGGTTGGCGTCATGTTCCAGTCGTAACGCAGTCCCAGCTCGAGCGTCAGGTTCTGACGAACCTTGAAATTGTCCTGGACATAGAAGCCGAGTGCATTCTGAATGATCGCACTCGAGCGATCGCCAATGGTGATGTTGAAGACGTTAGCCGTACCGTTGATGAAGCTCTGGACGTTCGGAAATGCAAACGCACCAGTGTCGAGCGTGAAATTGTTGTTGTAGAAACGCCTTGCTTCCACGCCAAACTTGAAAGAGTGGTTTCCTCTCAGGTAGCTCAACGTATCAGAAAGCACAACCGTGGTATCTGCGCGGCCCTGAGGAAAACCTTGCGGACCAGCGATGTTGAAGTTGAACCCGGTGATGCTCATCTGAGGCAAGCCGATCGCGTCGTGGACGCCGTTGTTGATTCCGAAATCATCCGGATTCAATTGAGCGTTAGGCGTGAACGTGATATTGACCCGATTGAAGCCCAGACGAGCTTCGTTGGTCAGGTTTGGACCAAAGATGTGTGTCTCGTTGAGCGTGAATATTTGCCGGCGCGACTGGCGGGTGTCGCCCCATCCGGGAAGTGTGTTGCCCTGGAGATTTGGTTCACCACGCTTGTCACGTTGAAACGCGTAGTAGCCGTGCAGGCGATCGTTCGAGCCAAAGTTGTGACTGACGTCACCGGTCCATTGATCGATGTCAACCGGCGCGGTGCCTGCTCCTGCAAACCTGCCGATCTGAACACCGCCGACAGTGTCGATACTCGTCGGCAGCGGAATCAACGGTAACAACTGGAGTATCGTCGGATTCGTGACTGAAGCACGTTGTGCCGGCGTCAGCACGTTGCTGTTGAGAGTCAAACCCTGCCGCTGTCGTAGTCCTTCATAGCTAAAGAAGAAGAACGTCCTGTTCCTGCCTTCGTACCCGAAAATCGGACCACCTTCGCCGAAGTGCGGGAAGTTCACCGGACCACCGATATTGAACCCAAACTGGTTACGTTTGAACGGCGGCTTGCGGGCGTCGAAGAAGTTACGCGCATCGAGTACGTCGTTGCGCAGGAATTCGAAGACCTCGCCGTGATAATCGTTCGTTCCGGAACGCGTCGCGATGTTCACGACCGCGCCGGAGTTACGCCCGTACTCGGCACTGAAAGTTGAGTTATCAACTTTGAACTCCTGCACGGTGTTTATCGACGGTTGGAATGTGATCTGGTTCTGCACCATGTCGTTGAGGTTGACGCCATTGATCATGAAGTTGACCGTGTCTTCACGAGCGCCCGCCGTGTTGAAGGCGAACGAGCCCTGACCGCGAAGCGGAGCTGTTAAGAAACCGTTTTGCGGCGGCGTGACAGAGCCGGGAATCAGTAAACCGAGGTCCACGAAGTGACGCCCGTTTAGCGGAATCTCCTGGACCGTGCGCTGGTTGATAACGGTGCCCACCGAAGTGGTGGCGAGTTCAATCACCGGAACGTCCGAAGAAACCAAAACCTGTTCGGTGATCGCGCCGACGTCCATGGTGAAGTTTTGGACCACTGTTTTGGCGACCTCGATCGTCACCTGATCCGCAACCTGGGTTTTGAAACCCTCGACCTTTACCTCGACTGAGTAAACGCCGACAGGCAAGGCGGCAACCAGATAATTGCCATCGCTGTCCGTTTGCGTGGTGCGTTCGAAAGAAGTGCTTCTGTTTCTGACCGTCACCGTCGCGTTCGGAACCACTGCTCCCTTTGAATCCATGACGGTGCCTTGAAGAATTGCAGTTGATTGGGCCATTGCTGAGGGAGTCGCGATAAGTGCGGCTGCGAACAACAAGAGGAAAGCAATCCGTTTGCTTAGCATAGATACCTCCTAAGTGTTAACTAAGCTCTGGGCAGCTCTTTGTTGTAGGGAGTCTTGAACTTCGCTTAAGCAATGTGAGTGCCGCAGTGCTTGAGTGAGGGAAGCAAGATTTCCTTAGGAAATATCGCTTTCAAGCACTCCATGTTGAGTGTTACAGATCCAAAAACGACAAGCCCATCCGAAAACACAGCGAGAGGACGGACCATGTCAGGACCGAGCGCGGTAGCGCCGGGTCGGTTGTTGTTACCAACGCATCAAGAACTCCTTAAGTACCTGGTACACCTGATCGAATGAATCTGCACAAAACAGTAGCGATTGATAATGCGTTGGATCGTAGACGTGATTCGCAGCCGCTTCGAGATCGAGTGGTCTAAGTTCTGCTTTGTGCATCTCGTTCAACTCACCAGCCGACGACAATAAACCTGTTCCGTAAGCCTTCACGCGGCCGTCTTCACGCAGCACACCAAACTCGATGGTGAACCAGTAGATGCGGGCCAGACGATCGAAAGCACTATCGAGCTTCGTACGTGTCACGGCCTCGCCAAACAGACGGTTGAGCTCCGCAAGCCGCGTACTTGCCAGCGTAACGGCGTGCCCGATGATCTCGTGAGCAACATCCGGTTCGGGTGTGTACAAAGGCGTGGAGTGGTGGCGAATGTATTGGGTGGAAAGAAAAACTCCCTGCGCGAGCGATTCGAGGAATACGCGCGGCTCAACCAATCCTGCAACAGGTTCGAGCCGAAAGCCGCTGATTGCCTCGACCTTCTTACTCACTTCATCCAACTGCGGAATGTGATCGGAGGGGAAAGCGAGACGATTGAGACATTCGAGATACTCGTTACACGCGTGTTCGCGATGAGCAGGCCCGAGCGCGTTCCAGATCGTTTGCCAAACACCATGCTCAAGCTCGGTGTAAGGCGCGTGAGGTATGGGGTCGCCGGGCTTGTAGTTCATCGCAATTTGCGCAATGGCATTGCGCCGCGCGCGATACTCGTGGTCCCGAAATCCCGGATGATCCGGATCGAGCCGGACGAGCATATTGCGGTTGCCGTCGGGATCGCCGTTGGCGGTAACCATGCGCATGTCTACATGGTCGCGAAATAGTGTTTGGCTTTCGTTTGGTGTTATCACGTTGGTTCACCTCTCTTCGGGCAAAACAAAACCGGCCACCAATCCTCCTGGGATTGATGGCCGGTTTAGGAAACTTGTCTAAGGTGCTAGATCTTCAAGGCACGCCGACAGCCCATCGCCTGACCGTCCCTCCCATTGGAGAGCGGGCAGTAATAGTAATAATAGAGATACAGGCCCCAGCTCATGCTGTCCGAGAGAATAAGCGCTTGGTTCGACTGGCGTCAAGAAAGATTTCTCACGCAAAGGCGCAAAAACGCAAAGTCCTGACCTCTGGCTGCCCGGAGGGTCAGAACTCTGCGTCTTTGCGCCTTTGCGCGAGTAATTCTTTTTAAAACTTCAGCGTCTGGCGCTCCTCAAAGAACTCGGCCCACGGATCGCCTTTCTTCTTCAGTAACTGCGGCACGTTCGTGATCGTGAAATCGGAAATCTTCACTCCCTTCTCGATCTGCTTCCACGTCAACGGCATCGACACACTGGCCTTCGGCTTCGCCCTCGCCGTAAACACCGCCGCCAGACTCTTCCCTCTCGCGTTCTGCATCCAGTCAACATAAACCTGCATGCTCTTCCGCTTCGCGATCGTCCGCTCGATCGTCGCGATCTGCGGCGCACGTCCTGCCACTTCACTCGCCAACAATCTCGCAAACTCCGCCACCTTGTCATACTCGTTCGTCGGTTTCAACGGCACGTAGATGTGAACACCGGACGACCCCGACGTCTTTGGAAAAGCTTGTAACCCGATCTCATCCGCGACTTCCTTCACCACTAACGCTACCCGCAAAACGTTCTCCCACGGCGCGCTCTTCGGATCGAGATCGATCGCAATGTAGTCAGGCTTGTCGAGGTGCTTCACCGTCGAATGCCACGGATGCTGTTCGATCGTTCCGAGGTTCGCGAAGTGCAGCAACGAACCGGTCGTCGAATACACACCGTACTCGAGTTCCCGTCCTTCCTGGTTGATCAGCTTCGCGGTCTTGATGAACTCCGGCGCGCTCTCGAGGTCCTGTTGAAAGAACATCGGCGCCTTGATGCCACGCGGATACCTCTGGAGGATGGCTGGCCGGTCTTTGAGAAACGGCATGATGTAGTCAGCGACGTGCAGATAATAAGTGAGCAGATCAAACTTCGTGAGTTTTTCGTCGGGCCAGTAAATGCGATCCAGGCTCGTAACCGAAACCTCTTCGCGACCGATTCGCAAAAGCAGATCGCCTTTGGGCCGCTCCAGGCTCAGAAACTCTTCAACCGTGACGACCGTCCCACCCTTTTTGCGCGTGCGCTTTACCATGATTCGTAAAACTATCTGAAGAACTTCATAACGCAACCGTCACAGACTTGGTCTAACTTCAACGCTGGCCTATTGTCTGTGGAGGTTTGCAATGCGAACAATACTATTCGGACTAATTTTGACCGCACTCTTTAGTTTCACTACCTGGCGCCAGGCACCAGCTACCGTAACTTATAATCTCGACGCCAGCCAAAGCAAATTCATGGCCCACGCGAGTGCCGGTGGTCTACTCTGGTTCAAGGGGAAAGACCATCATCTCGCTGCGAGCGATTTCAGCGGACAAGTAGAGATTACTCCTGAAACCATCACGCCTGCATCTATGCGTCTGGTGGTGAAGGCCGCGTCGCTGCACGAAACGGGTGCAAAGTTTACCGATCAGGAGAAACAGATCATCAACAAAGAGTTGAAAGAGATCGTCCTGCATCCGGATCAATATCCTGAGATCACATTCAAGAGCACGAATGTGACCGCAAAGCCCTCAGGCACAGATCGTTATGAAGTGAAGATCGATGGTGATTTAACGTTGCATGGCGTGACGAAGCGGATCACGATCCCCGCAGTTGTGACGCTCAGCGGGAACGATCTGCGCGCGGTTGGCAACTTCAGTATCGATCGCGATGATTACAAGGTGAAGGCAACGTCGGCGTTTCACGGGTTGGTGCGCGTGAAAAATGGGATTAAGTTCGAGTTTGATATTGTCGGGAGAAGAGGTTAACCACAAAGACACTAAGAGACAAAGAAATCACTTTAAAAAGCTTTGTGTCTTAGTGTCTTTGTGGTTCATAGTCATCCAACGCCAAGCGGACTCTACGATTAATCCGAGATCCTGGAACCGCGGTTGCCAGCCGAGATCTTTTTTGATCTTGTCTGAGCTCGCGATCAGAACCGCCGGATCACCCGCTCGTCTTGGTCCCACTCGGACAGGAATCTCCTTACCGGTCACACGTCGCGCGGTTTCGATGACCTCACGAACACTGTAACCATCACCACCGCAACCAAGGTTGTAGATCGCGCTACGCTCGTTCAGGATCTCAAGCGCCAGGATGTGGGCGCGTGCCAGATCGATGACGTGAATATAGTCGCGGACGCACGTGCCGTCCTCAGTCGGATAGTCATCGCCATAGATCTCGACTTGAGGTCGTTTGCCTGCGGCCACTTGCAGGATGATCGGGATGAGATGAGTCTCCGGATTGTGATCCTCGCCGCACTTTTCAGTCGCGCCCGCAGCGTTGAAGTATCTTAAAGAGGCGTAACGCAAACTGTACGCTTGTTCGTTCCAGTGCATCGCTCGCTCGAACGCAAGCTTCGTCTCGCCGTAAGGGTTCGTCGGATTCGTTGGCGCAGTTTCGTAGATCGGTTGCGACTCAGCTTCGCCATAAGTCGCCGCGGTTGAAGAAAACACGATCTTCTTTACGCCGCAGTCGCGCATGACGTCGAGCAACACGAGTCCCGCGACGACGTTGTTGTGGTAGTACTTCGCCGGTGCTTCGCACGACTCACCTACAAGCGAAAAAGCAGCCATGTGAATGACTGCTTCGATCTGATTGTCGTTGATTGTTTGACGAAGTTTGCCGGCTTCGAGGAGATCGCCCTCGACAAACGCCGCGCCATCGACGACCGCGTCCCGATGACCTTTGGATAGATTGTCATACACGACCACGTCGTGGCCGTCGTTCACCAACTCTTCTGTGACTACGCTGCCAATGTAGCCCGCACCGCCGGTAACCAGCACACGCATGGATTACGTAATCACGACATTCGGCTGAGGCGCGGCGGCGTCTGCCTGAAGTGAATCCGTCGGCACGAAGTAAAGAATGCGACCGCAGTTGTCGCACGTGATCACGTCTTCACCACGGCGAATCTCCGCCATCACCTGCGGGCGTAGCGACATGAAACACGCGGTGCATGAGCGATTGCGTGCTTCCGCAACTGCGACACCGTCGCGAATCCGAGCTCGAATCCGGGAATAGAGCCCACTCATCTGTTTCGGCAGATTTGCGAAAACTTCTTCTCGCTCTTTGCGAGCCGTTGTTAACCGTTCTCCAATGGTTCCGGTCTCGTCGTCAAAGGCTTTGAGTCGAGCTTCGCGGTCGGAGTTCAAACTGGCGATCTCGTCGGCGCGTTCGTTCAAAGCCGCTTCCGTCTGATCGAGAATCTCCATCTGTTCGAGAATCTGTGTTTCGAAAGTTGAGATCTGTTTCCGAGCTGCATCCGCTTCGCGGATCGCCGCCGTGTACTCATCCTGACGTTTCGACGACATCAGATTTCGTTCCGCTCGTTCCACTCGTCCTCTTTGCTCGATGACTTCGTTTTCGACACGGGCGCGTGTGTGTTTGGCTTCGTCGCGACGCGTTTCGAGGGCTCTAATTTCAAAGGCGCGCTGATCGAACTCTCCTTCGATCTCGGCGCGCCTTTGTGGAATCGCTTCCTGGTCTTTTTCTAGCTTTCGTATGGTTGTATCAAGGTTCTGCAAAGCGATTAACTGCTGTAATTCCGCTTTCACTCTTTATGCACTCCTCGCTTTCATCGCCCGCGATCATAAATTAAGCCACGGATTTTCACAAATGAACACAGAAAGATCCGTGTTCACCGGTGAAATTCCGTGGCAGAAAAACCCGTTTCGGGGCCTAAATCGGGCCTTGCTGACCTCTGATAATTCTCGGCGTCACCCGAATGCGCGGTATCTGAATGTCGATCGTCGGAACTGACGGGATCACAATACGCGGCATTGAGACGTTTATTTCCGGCATTGGTATCTCCACGCGCGGAATCACGATCGTCCGTCCGATGGTCGGTTCGCCGAGAGTACCGGTAAAACTGCCCTCTTTCGGCGTCACGCGAATCGTTTGTTGCTGCTTGTTACGAATCACGGTGAGCGATACGTCGCCTTCTTTCTTGCGGTTGATCACGCGAGACAGATCGCCCGGAGAGTCAACCGATTCGCCGTCGATGGCCGTAATCACGTCGCCAGCCCTGACGCCGGCCTTGGCTGCTGGTCCATCGTCGGTAACTGATGTCACGAGCACGCCTTTGCCGTCGGCGATACCGAAATAATCGGCGAGTTGCTTGGTAAGTTGGATCGAGCTCACACCGATCCGACGCCTATTTCCAAGCATGAACGTAAAGTCGCCATGGTTTGGGAAGTCTTCACGGTTGAAGAGTGGCCCTTCGAATTTGAAACTCTTCGAATCAGGACCTTCCCACTTCCAAAGTTTCGAACCTCCGGGCATCAGGTCGCCGGCGAAAGCGGAGTTGCTGCGCTTGCCGACAGTGGCTGTGATCTCCGTCTCTGCGCCGTTGCGGCTAACCGCAACCCTGACGTTGTGATCGGGCGCCATCTCGGAAATGAGACGGTTGAGCTTGCGGACACTGTTTACGTTTTCGCCGTCGACGCGCAGGATCACGTCGTCTTTGCGCAAACCGGCTTTCTCGGCAGGACTGTCCTTGACCACCTGTGTCACGCCAACGCCGCGCACCTGGTTCAGATGGTAACGGCCCATGTTTTCGCGGTTGATATTCTCGGCGTAGACACCCAGATAACCACCGCCATCAACAAAAATGGAAAAATTCTGTTCAAAGGGTTCATCGGGAGGGGATGGAGGTGGTGGCGGCGCGGGTTGCTGCGCGACAGCGACGCCGGCGGCCAGAATCAGAGCAGGCAGAAGACTGATTAAAGGCTTTGCTTTCATTGTAGAACTGTCTCCTCCGGAAGAGTTTTCGGCTTACACGCACGTCTGGATGGCGAGTTCCAAAGAAATTTTCTCGCGCAAAGGCGCAAAGGTGCAAAGTTCAGACCTTCGGCTGCCCGGAGGGTCATAACTTTGCGCCTTTGCGCCTTTGCGTGGAGAAGGTTTTATATCAGCGGTTTATAGACGTCTCGCTGGCCGCTTAGTTCGTAGGCGATCTTCCCTTCCGTGTGGGCGAGGTCGAGGTGAGCGACTGCCTCAGATACCGATAGGAAACGATGGACATCATCAGCCTTCGGAAACATTTCGAGCGCGACGTCCCAGGCAGTTACGCCGGTCTTTGCAACTAAACCGATCACTTGCGTCTGGCGCTCCTGGAATGCCCGGAAGTAGCGATGGAAGAGCTCTTCGTAATCTCGTATCGGTTCGCCGTGCCCGCCGTAAACCAGCGTCGGCGATAGCGATCGCAGGCGCGCCAGGCTGACCAGGTACTCACCGAGCGAAGGGAAGCGTCTGGAAGGATCAACCGGATCCGGCGAAAGCACCGGGTTTGGAGTAATTCTTTTCAGCACACAATCGCCGGCGATGATCGTGCGGTCCGCCTCGCGTAGAAAGGAGCACGAGCCGGGCGTGTGTCCGGGCGTGTGAAGGATCCGCAAGCTGCCAGACTCAAACGCCAGTTCCGCATCGTCCCAAAGCGGCGTGCATTCGTCGTCGCCAAACGAGTCCGCGTACTGTCGTACGCTGTCGTACAGGCGACGCATTCTCTCGATTTCAACTTCAGGAACACCCGCGCGCACAAGCAGCTTAAGATTCTCGTCGTACTCGAGCCTGCTGTGACGATGACCGGTCTCCCAGTTGTGAACGAAAACTTCCGCGTTCTTCGCTTCATCGCGCAACGATTTGGCAAGTCCGCAATGATCTTCATGCGCGTGTGTGAGCACGATGCGACGCAGATCCGAAACGAGGAAACCGGCATCGCGCAAACCAGCGCGCAACGCTTCGATCGCCTCTTTCGTCTTCGGACCGGTGTCGATGATCGTCAACGGATCTTCAGCGATCAGATAGACGTTGACGGGACCGATATAAAACGGCGTAGGCAGTGAGATGGGAACAACACGCATTAAAGGAATTGACAATTAGTAGATCCACTTGTTCGCGGCGATCATGTCGTCCGCGATGCGCTGTCTGGCGGCGATCGTGTTCATCGGCTGCAACTTCGTGAACCTTCGCAACGCCGCGAGCAACGTTCGCAGTTCATCACCTTCAGACATTCCCGCGAGCGTGCTCTTCGCTCTCGATTCAATCCGCCCAACCGCGTCGTTGCAAAACACGCGCGTCATGTCGAGGTAACGTTCCGCGGCGCTCTCGCCTTCGGACGCAGCCAGTTTACGTGCACGCAGAATCGCAGTCTCCATCGCGTAGGTGTCCATGATGATGTCGGCGACCCCCATCAGGATCTCCTGCTGGTCCCCGAGTTTCATCATGTACTTCTGCGCGGCCGTGCCGAGCGTCATCAACGCAACCTTCTTCGCATTCGTGGCGAGCTTCTGCTCTGCGGCGAGCAAAGTGTCGTCATCATCAAACCCGCTCATCTGCGGCGACAACACCTCGTCCATCAACGCCTGCGCAGCCGGCAGGAGCGCCAGGTTACCGCTCAAAGCGCTCTTCATCAGCCGGCCGGGAATCAACATCCGGTTGATCTCGTTGGTGCCTTCGAAGATGCGGTTGATACGCGAGTCGCGATAAGCACGCTCGGCGGGATAGTCGGCAGAGTAGCCGTAACCGCCATAAATCTGGACCATCTCGTCAACGACGAAGTCGCAGTACTCAGAAAGCGCGACCTTAATAATCGAACACTCTGCTGCGTACTCTTCGATCGCGCGCAGTCGCGCGTCCATGTCCTTCGAGTCAACCGCACCGACGCCAGCCTCGATCATTCCGAGTGTGCGATAAATCATCGACTCGCCGACCCACGTGCGGATGGCCTGTTCCGCGAGCTTCGCTTTGATCGCGCCGAACGAAGAGATCGGTTTGCCGAACTGGTGACGCTCGTTCGCATAACGCACTGACTCGTGGACCATCAACTTCATGCCACCAACGCACATCGCGCCGAGTTTGAAGCGACCGATGTTCAGCACGTTGAACGCGATCTTGTGACCTTTGCCGACTTCACCCAGCAGGTTCTCAACCGGAGTGCGAACGTCGGAAAGCACGAGCGCAGTGGTGCTCGAACCTTTGATACCCATCTTGTGCTCTTCGGCGCCGGAGGTCAGTCCTGGCTGGCGCTCGACGATGAACGCGGTGAACTTGTCGCCATCTACCTTTGCGAACACGATGAAGATGTCGGCGAAACCGCCGTTGGTGATCCACATCTTCTCGCCGTTGAGAATGTATTCCTTACCGTCTTCACTCAAACGCGCAGTCGCTTTCGCGGCCATCGCGTCAGATCCGGAGCCCGCTTCCGTCAGTGCATAAGCAGTGATCAGCTCGCCGGAGGCGATCTTCGGCAGGTACTTCTGCTTCGCAGCGTCAGTAGCGAAATAAACGATGGGCAGGAGGCCGATACCACTTTCAGCGCCGAGGGTCGTGGCAAAAGAAGCCGAACGTCCGATGTTTTCGCCGATGAGCGCACCGCTCGTTTGATCGAGTCCGAGGCCGCCGTACTCCTCGGGAATGTTGGCGCCGATTAAGCCGAGGTCAGCCGCTTTGCCGACGAGTTCGCGCGAGAGTTTCCAGTCGTGCTTCTCGAGCTCGTCGATGCGGGTCACAACTTCGTTATCGATAAACTGCCGCGTGGTGTCGGCGATCATGCGATGCTCTTCGGTGAAATCTTCCGGCGTGAAGATCTCGCTCGGGGCTCGTTCCTCGATCAGGAACGCACCACCCTTGATAATCTGCTTTTGTTCGGCTACGGCTGACATTGATTCTTTCTCCTTATCCACAGACTGCACAGATTCTTAATTGAGTCGTTCGAGAATGCCCGCGGCGCCCATGCCGCCGCCGACGCACATCGTCACCATTCCGTATTTCCCATTGCGGCGCTCCAACTCACGCAAGATGCTTGCAGTCAGTTTGGCGCCAGTGCATCCCAGCGGATGGCCCAAGGCGATCGCGCCGCCGTTGACGTTCACTTTATCCGGATCGAGTCCGAGTGTTTTGATCACCGCCAGCGACTGCGCTGCGAACGCTTCGTTCAACTCGATCACGTCGATGTCGGCTAGCGTCAGGCCTGCGAGTTTCAAAGCCTTCGGAATCGCGAACACAGGACCGATTCCCATCTCCTCGGGCGGACAACCCGCAGTCGCATACGCAACAAAGCGCGCCAAAGGTTTCGCACCCAACGCGCGCGCGCGCGAATCAGACATCACGATCGCCGCCGCCGCGCCGTCAGACATCTGCGAAGCATTGCCTGCGGTGATCGTGCCCTTCACGTGAAATGCGGGTTTAAGTTTCGCGAGCCCCTCTGCCGACGTGTCGCGCCTGACACCTTCGTCCTTGTCGAAAACCACCTCCCGCCGTTGCTTCTTACCCTTTTCATTCAGCTCTTCAAGCACAACGTTGAGCGGCACGACTTCATCGCTAAACTTACCTGCATCGAGCGCCGCGGCTGCGCGCGCGTGTGAACGCAACGCAAATTCGTCCTGCTGATCACGCGTCACTTCATACTTCCGCGCCACGTTCTCAGTCGCGAGACCCATGCTCAAGTAAAAGTCAGGATAATGATCCACGAGGTACGGATTCGGTCGAATGATGTGACCGCCCATCGGAATCATCGACATCGTTTCCAGGCCGCCGGCGACGATCACTTCCGCGGCGCCAGTCTTGATTCGATCGGCAGCCATCGCGATCGACTGCAATCCCGACGAGCAAAAACGGTTGATCGTCATCGCGCTGGTCTCAACCGGCAGCCCTGCGCGTATCGCCGCCGCTCGGGCAACGTTCATTCCCTGCTCTGCTTCCGGCATCGCGCAACCCATGATCACGTCTTCGATCTCCGAAGTCTCGAGTCCGGGAACACGAGCAAGTGCTTCCTTGATCACGGTCGCGCCCATCTCATCAGGTCGCGTCGTGCGCAAGGTCCCTCTCGGGGCCTTACCGACTGCCGTGCGAACTGCAGATACGATCACTGCGTCTCTCATATTGCCTTTCTCTTTGGAACAATTTTGAACCACAAAGACACAAAGTCACCAATTAAATCCTTCGTGTCTTTGTGGTTCAGAATCCTCTTAGTTTCTCAACGGCTTACCGGTTTTCAACATGTGCGCAATGCGTTCCTGCGTCTGACGCTTGCCGACCAGCGACAGGAACGCCTCACGCTCGAGGTCCAACAAATACTGCTCCGACACTCTCGTCGGATGATTCAAATCGCCACCGGTTAGTATCCGCGCTAACTGCGTTCCGATCTCAGCATCGTGATCCGAAATATATCCCGCGCGCTTCATCTGGTGAATGCCGAGTTTCAAAGTGGCGAGCGCGGAATTGCCAAGCGCCAAAACGTCCGTGCGTTGCTGTGGCTCAACGTAGCCGATCGCGGCGAGCGCTAACACCTCTTTCTTCGCGTCGGCAATCAAACGATCCGCGTTCATCGAGATCGAATCGTCAGCCGACAGGAAGCCCAGCGATCTGGCTTCCTCTGCCGAAGTCGCAACCTTTGCGAGTGCGATCGTTTCGAAGGCGCGCTTCACAAACGGAAAGGGATCCGCGTCGTCGACACCTTTCGGAATCGCGTCCATCGCACGCAACAACATCTCCTTCGTGCCGCCACCAGCCGGGATGATGCCCACGCCGACTTCGACCAAACCGATGTACGTTTCGCCCGCAGCGCGCACGCGATCCGCGTGCAAGACCATTTCACAACCGCCGCCAAAGACCATCTGAAACGGCGCGACGACAACTGGTTTCGGCGAGTAGCGCAAACTCATCGTGGCGTTTTGAAAAACTCGCGCCATCATGTCGAGTTCGTCCCAGTTTTCTTCCTGCGCTTCCATCAGCATCAGCATGATGTTTGCACCGACGCAGAAGTTTGCGCCCTGATTGCCCACGACGAGTCCGACAAAGTTTTTCTCAACTTCGCCGAGTGCAAACTTCAACATCTGCAAGGTGTCGCCGCCGATCGCGTTCATCTTCGAGTGAAACTCGAGACAGGCAACGCCGTCGCCGATGTCGATCAGCGATGCGCCCGCGTTCTTCTTGATGACGCCTTTTTGATCCTTGATCGATTTGAGAATGAGAACGCCCGGCGGGTCTGCAAGTGGCACATACTTACCCGCGGCGAAATCGAAATAAAACTGCTGACCATTGTCGTTTTTATAGAACGACGTTGCGCCCGAAGCCAGCATCTGCTCGACATTTGCGGGCACTGCCATGCCCTCTTCTTTCATCCTCGCGACCGACTTCTCAACGCCGATCGCATCCCAAACCTCGAATGGTCCCAGTTCCCAACCAAACCCCCAACGCATGGCGCGATCGACTTCGACCACGTTGTCCGCGATTTCGGGAATTCGTTTCGCTGAGTATGTGAGCGTCTTTGAAAGCGTCTTCCACAAGAATGCGCCGACGCGATCTTTGCCCCAGGTAAGCGCCTTGATTCGTTCGGGCACGGCCTCGATGTTCTTGGCCATGTCGAGCGAGGGAAGTTTCACTTTCTCGGACGGACGATAGTCGAGCGTAGCCGTGTCGAGCGTCCAGATCTCGCGCTTGTCGCCCTCGCCTTTTTGCTTCTTGTAAAAGCCGGCTTTGGTTTTGTTGCCAAGCAGTCCTCGCTGGACCATCGTCGCTAGCACTTCCGGCACGACAAACATCTCGCGCTCTTCGTCTTCGGGCAGCGCGTCGAAGAGGTTCTTGATGACGTGTGTGAAGACGTCGAGACCAACGAGGTCAAAAGTACGGAAGGTCGCGCTCTTTGGACGGCCAACGGCAGGGCCGGTCATCTTATCGACTTCTTCGATCGAGTAACCGTCTTCGAGCATCGTCTTGATCGTGAAGAGCGCGCCGAACGTGCCGATGCGATTGGCTATGAAGTTGGGACGATCTTTTGCGGGCACTACGCCTTTGCCGAGACGCTGATCGAGAAAGCCGTAAAGGAAGCAGGAGACTTCCGGTTTGGTCCACTCGGTGCGAATGATTTCTACGAGGTGCAGGTAGCGCGGCGGATTGAAGAAGTGAACGCCGAGGAAATGTTGCTTGAAATCGTCGGAGCGGCCTTCAGCAAGCAAGTGAATCGGAATACCGCTCGTGTTTGAAGCGACGATCGTGCCCGGGCGTCGATGTTGTTCGACGCGTTCGTAAAGCGATCGTTTGATGTCGAGATTTTCAACTACGGCTTCGACGATCAGATCGCAGTCTTTGATCTTTGCGAGATCGTCGTCGAAGTTCCCTGAAGTGACTAAGGATGCAAACTCCGGTGTAAAAAACGCTGCCGGCTTGGCCTTCACCGCACCCTCGAGTCCGGCGCGCGCGATGCGCCCGCGCACTTGCGGACTCTCGAGCGTCAAACCCTTGGCTTGCTCTTCCGGAGTCAGCTCGCGCGGCGGGATGTCCAGTAACACCGTCGGCACCCCTGCATTCGCAAGATGTGCGGCGATCTGCGCCCCCATAGTCCCCGCCCCCAGCACTGCCGCCTTCTCAATGCGCATCATCGCCTCTTCGACTCCTCTTTCTTGGACACTACGGACAGTCTAACGTCCGCCCATAATACTGAATGAACGCTCATTCAGCAAGCGGGCCGCAGGCATCGACACGCACACCCGCAGTTCACACTGGGGGCTGCTGTCCCTGCACCTTCGCCGCAAGCGACGTTTTTATATACCACTGGGATTCATAGCCGGGCCGGTTGGTCCTACGTGGTGATGAACTGTCTCAGACTACTCTGATTCATGTCGTTTTCACGCAAGCTCAGTTCGAATTGCTTTAACTACGTCGTCAATATCTTTCTCGGTGTTGAAAATATGCGGCGAGATCCGAGTGCCGTTAAACACCTCTTTTCCTATGACCTTGACTACGATGCGGTACTTTTTGAGCAAGAGAGCGCGGAACTCCCGGCTGTCGACTGAGTCAGGAAGTTTGAAGGCCAGAAGTGGAGTAGCAAGCGGTCCGGGCGGCGGACTCACCAATTGAATCTTTGGGATTTTTCTGAATCCCGCGTACGCGCGGTCCCGCAGTTCGATGATGCGTTTCTCTACTGTCGCCATGCTTCGTTTTTGCACGGCCTCGACGGCAGCCCCGAGTCCGACCACAAGCGGCAGACTGCCAATGCCGGTCGAGCCTACAACAAACCTGACTCCGTCCTCGCGTTGCACTGGCTGAATCAAGGTACTCGCGTCTTTGCTGATGTAGAGAAACCCTGTTCCTTTTGGCCCCATCAGCCATTTGTGGCCAGTTCCAACATACGCGTCGCATCCTAACTTCCTGACATCAACATCAATGCTGCCAACCGCCTGAGCGCCGTCAACAACGCACAGGAGTTCGCGATGTTTCGCCAAGGCTGCGATTTCAGCTATCGGCATACGCAGGCCAGTTGAACTGATCACGTGACTGACACTGATGACTCTGGTCCTGTCGGTAATTGCTTTCTCAAACCTGCTGACAATGGCTTTGGTGTCGAAATCTCCCGGCGCTATCGAAACCACGTCGATGTTGATGGCGCGGCGTCGCCTTAGGAACGTCCAACAAAGACTGCCGCCTTCGTGTTCAACGTCAGTGGTTAGAACACGGTCACCACGCTCCAGATTGATTCCGAACGCGACGGCATTCATGGCATCGGTGGCGCATCGGGTAATAAGCAACTCAGTAGAACTGCAACCGATCAGCGCCGCCAGCTGTTCACGTGTATGGTCCGTGGCTAAATGAACCTTGCCGGTACCATACGACATGATGACCGGATTCAATTCCAGCTCATACCATGCCTTCAAGACTTTCTCGAGAACACTTCGTGGCGTTGGTCCAAGTGCAGCAGTGTTGAGATAGTTTAACCCCGGCTCGAACAGGTATTCCGAATTTTCTGCAAGGCTCGTTTCAGAAGCTGTGCCTTCTGACCAGGCAACAGTTTCACCGCTCAGCATCAATGCTCCGCTCGTCAGCGCCGCCAGGAGCTCGCGTCGCGAGAAATTACTCATCGGTTTACCTGCTTTCTATGATCATGTGCGGATATTTGCAGACTCGACTTCATTCCGCGCCGAGTTTGGACAGGTCATCGGCCGTGCGAAAGAGTGTCACGCGGGACGGCCACGGAGTGCCGCCCTACAACCCAACTCGCTTCACCAAATCTGCAAACCGCGGATCGTCGCGCAGCGGATCCATAAAGGAGTCGGTTTTGATTCGCGGCAAAAACCAGTCGCGTGCGTGGTAGGACTTTTCAAGTTCGGCAAATGCCAGGTCTTTTTCTCCAAGCCCCGCGTACGCGGTCGCAAGCCAGTAATTATTTATGTATTGCGTTTTCTCCAGTTCTTTCCATCGCTTAATCACCTCCTCAGCTTCGCGACGGCGCCCTGTTTTAGCGTAGGCGTAAGCCATCGGGGCCAGGAGTTGAAAGGTTGAACCTATTGTCTTTTCCGAGATCGTAAGCGATTCCGCGTACATTCCCTTTGCGTCATAGGTATGACAAAGCCAGGTTTGAGCACCGAAGAAAGTGGAGTCGAGATCGCAGGTCTTTTTAGCCTGCTCGACCGCGCGGTCAAACTGCCGCGCGTACATATAGACGCCCGCAAAATTCGCGCCCTGAATAAGCGATAATGGCTCAATCTCCATGGCCCGTTCCATTTCCGCAATTGCTTCGTCATGACGGCCCATTGGGCTTAAGTAGGTCCAGGCATAGCGATAATGAGTTAAAGCAAGGCTCGGATCCAGTTCGAACGATAGCTTGAACTCGCGCTCGGCTTCGGCCCAATTCCAATCGTACGTGGCCGCGATCATCCCCGAAATCGCGTGCGCTTCGGGAAGTTCGGGGTCAATCTCCATGGCTTTTGCAAGCGCCGCCTTGGCTTGTGGGAACGCCCGCTTTGGAGACATATAAGGGAACGAAGGCAGAACAACATAAGATTCAGCTAGAGCGACATGAGCGAGAGCGAATTTCGGATCAACCTTTATGGCCTGCTGAAACACTTCGATAGCACGCTCAAGCTCCTCTTTAGTTCGCCGGGAAAAGTGAAAGCGGCCTTTCAAGTATAGCTGGTAAGCTTCGTTACTGTCCGTGTAATGTTTTGTAATTTCTTTTGCCTCATTGCCGGCCAGCTTCAAGTGCAGATTTTGGACCACTGAAGCCGCGATTTCACGTTGCGTTGTTAGCAAGTCAGACATCTTGCGCTCATACTGTTCGCCCCACAGCGTTTTGTTGTTTCTCACATCAACGAGTTCGACTGTGATGTTGAGATTCTCGCCTCTCTTGGTAAGCCGACCTGTCATGACTGCATCAACGCCGAGTTCGCTTGCGACCTTCGTTAGCTCAGTCTCCGTGCCCTTGTAGCGCATAACAGAGCTGGTCGGGCTGACCTTCAACCCGGGCAGTTGGGACATACGAAATATCAGAGACTCTGCGAGACCGTCAGACAAATAATCGGTATCGGCATCGGCGCTTCTGTTTTGAAAGGGAAGGACTGCGATGGAGGAGATTGATTCCGAAGCGCCGGCACTCGCTCCGCGAAACTTGAAGAACCAAAGACCAGCGAGCGTCGCGATAATCAGAATTGCAAGAACGGCTGCCACACCACCTTTGTGTTTTTTGATTTCGCTTACCAGATATTCAGCACTTGAAACAGTGGTTGAAACTGAAGCGCTAACGGTAGGACCTGGTGCTGCGGTGTCGTTAATACCTGACTGTGGCGCTGGGGTCTCAAAGTCACCGGCGGTCTCCACTTCACGCCGTAACTCTTTAAGCTCGATCGCAACGTCTTTTATCATCTGGTATCGCTCTTCTTTGTCCTTTGCCAGACAGCGACGAACGATGCGTTGGAGATCGGCAGGTGCCGCTGGATTCAGGTCCTTAATTTGCGGCGTGGGCTCGTACAGTACGCTGTGTAACGACTTGATGACCGAATCACCTTCGAAAGGTTTCTTTCCAGTTGCTGCTTCAAACAGAATGCAGCCGAAGGAGAAGATGTCTGAGCGCTGATCGATTTCATTCGTCTTTCCCTGTGCCTGCTCCGGCGACATGTACCCCACCGTGCCCATAATCACGCCGGGAGTTGAGTGTTGCTGCAAAATGGCGGTGGCAACCTCTTCTCCGGTGTTCGGTTCGGCCAGTTGCGGTTTAATTAGTTTCGCCAAACCGAAATCCAGAATCTTTGCATGCCCATCGCGCGTGATCATGATGTTGTCGGGCTTCAGATCGCGATGGACGATTCCGGATGCGTGCGCCTTCGACAGCCCTTCGGCAACGTGTTGCAGGTGGCGCAGCAACTTCCTCAATTCAGTATTTTCGCGATGGATCTTTTCACGCAGCGTGACGCCGTCGATGAATTCCATGGAGATGTAGTGAGCACCATCGTGCTCACCGATCTCGAAAATCTGCGCAATATTAGGATGGCTCAAAGCCGCAGCTGACCTGGCTTCGCGAATAAACCGGTCCATCCGATCGCTATTCGAGGCCACTTCGGCCGGAAGGATCTTGATTGCGACCTTGCGATCGAGCTTCGTATCGTGCGCGAGATAGACTTCACCCATACCACCGGCGCCAAGCTGCGAACGAATTTCGTAGCGGCCAAATTGTGTACCTGTTGTTAGCGGCATTTGATCAATACCATCCACAGATTACGCGGACTAATCTGTGTAATCTGTGGATGGTCTCTCATTCCGGGAAGCCTGCCTTTTTCAGCATCTCGCTGTAGCGCGGGTCGTCATGAACCGGTTGCATGAAGGGATCGACTTTCATGAAGCCGATGTATTGATCGTGTTCTTCAATGGCCTGACTGAGTTTTGCAAACGCGTGGTCTTTGTCGCCAAGTTCGGCGTAGAAGGTCGCTAAATCATAGGGATAAAACTGTAGCTTCGGGCCGGCAGTCGTTACCGCGCGAAGGACTTCCTGCCAACCGCCTTTCTTAAAGCTATCTCTTATTAATCTGGCGGCTTCAGTTTCGCCTCGAAGATCTTTTGCAATCGCCAGTTCTTCTGCGGCGCTGGCGAAATCCTTTTTAAAGCGATAGACGCTGGACAGGTAGTAGTGGGATAGCCAGAACTCCGGTGATAACTCCAAGGTCTTTTTCAAGTGTGCTTCGCCGTCGTCGATTCTTCCGGAATAGAACAGACAATAGGCGTAATTGAGGTTGCCGGGGAGTGAGAGCGGTTCAATCTCCAATGCGCGCCGCAAAGAGGTCAATGATTCATCAAATTTGCCGAGGAACATAAGACGCAAACCGTTCAGGCGTTGAGCATCAGTAGAATTTGGATTCAACTCCAGCGCGCGTTTGGTTCCACGCTCGAAGGCGCCGATATCGTGCTCCTGGAGAAACGTCAAAAGACCGATGGTCAAATGCGGTTCGCCGAGCGTGTTATCTAATTCGATCGCTCTCTTTGCACACTCCAGTGCTTTGGGAAACGCTTCTTTCGACGGAGTGTGCCCGTAAATTGCCAGGTAGGAGTAGCCCATCCCGAGCCCTGCGTAAGCTAACGCGTAATTCGGGTCGATGGCGATTGCCTGGTTGAAAGCATCGATTGCTCTCTGCGCATCAGCGGCGGTGCGTTTGTTGCTGTAGAAACGTCCACGCAAATAAAGCCGGTAAGCCTCGGCATTACTCGTGTAGTTCTTCGTCATCTTCTCTTCATCTGCACCCGTCAGTTTCATCTTTAACTTGCTCGAAACGTCACGCGCGATTTCGCCCTGTAAAGAAATAAGATCCGCCTGGTTCCGTTTGTACTGATCGCCCCAAATCAAATTCCCCGAGCGTGCATCGACGAGTTCCAGATACAAAGTGAGATCGGCGCCACGTTGGACCACACGACCGTTTAAGACCGCCTGCACGTCAAGGTCTCTGCCGACAATCTGCGGATTCGTGTCTTTGCCTTTGTAGCGGAAGACCAGTGAGCGCGCTTTTACATTGAGATTCGGTATCTGCGACAAACTGCTGATGAGCGTTTCGGTCATGCCGTCTGAGAGATACTCGACATCTGAGTTACCGCTTTCATTTACAAACGGCATCACCGCTATTGATTGGATGGAGCTGTCAGGATTGCGCGAATGGACGTAGGCCCAAACCCCAACCGCGCTCGCAAGCAGCACGAGAAGGGCGAACGCCGCGGCGATCTTGTGCTGCTTTATCCCGGACACGACATACTCGACGCTCGAGGTATTGGTGACTTGAGCGGCGTTCGTATCAGCAACATTCATCCGTGCGTTTTGCGTGCTTACCGCGGTGCCGGCGCTGGCGCTGCGCATTGTTGGGGTGACGGTTCGCTCAATCTCAGCGTCAACGTCGAGCTTTCGTCTGAGATTGCGAAGATCGATCAGAAGGTCTTTCGCCGTCTGGTATCGTTCATTCTTATCTTTCGCCAAACACTTCGCGACAATCTCTTCCAATCGTTCCGGCACACCCTCGACTTGTTGCGACAACGGCGTGGGCTCTGCTTCCTGAATCGCGATGATTTGGCGATGGATATCTTTTCCAGTGAAAGGAACAACGCCGGCCAGCATTTCATACAACAGCACACCCACGCTCCAGATATCGGTGCGATGGTCCACGTCCTTCGCGACCGATTGTTCGGGTGACATGTAACTGACAGTTCCCATCACAATCCCCGGACTGGTGTTGACCTGCATCCGCGTAGCATCTTCACTGCCGGTCGATGGATTGATAGCTGATTTCGACTCTGACAACTTGGCGAGGCCGAAGTCGAGTATCTTTACAATATGGTCCTGGCGGACCATAACGTTCTCCGGCTTCAAGTCACGATGCGTGATCCCTGCTTCGTGTGCAGCGTTAAGAGCGGCAACGATCTGAATCGTCACGTCGAGGACGTCAATCAACTTCGAGCGCCGGCCGGAAAGATGTTGCCGCAGGGTGACGCCGTCGATGTATTCAGTCGCGATGAAAGAAGCGGAATCTGACTGGCCAAACTCGTAGACAGTCAGGATGTTTGGGTGATTGAGATTAGAGACCGTGCGCGCTTCCTGCGTGAAACGCTGCAATCTATCTTTGTCTTGCGCCACGGCAACGGGCAGGATTTTGAGTGCGACTGTGCGGCCCAGTTCGGAGGTATCCTGCGCGAGATATACTTCTCCCATCCCGCCTGCACCGATCTTCGACAGGATGCGGTAGTGAGACAGGATGGAATCGGGGGATAACTCTGCCATGTGTGGTTAACACTCGCGAGGGAATTCACCAGTGGGAAGCGGCTCTCTGGGGATAAGCCCTCTCCGACTTGGAGACTCTCCGGAATGGAGGCATAAGGTAACAGATTGGTCTGTTTGCTGCCACAACGAAGCACAAAGGCACAAAGGACTTGGCAAAACCCTATGTTACTCGTGGTTCCAGCCATGTCGTGGGTGGTGTCGAAAGCGAATAAGATTGGAACCGCTTCAAGCGGACAAGCACACCTTAACTCTCTTGGTGCCAGAACCCGGATAGAGGCGGTCAGGAAAATTTCAAGTTATGCCGGAATCGTCCTCATAAGTGGTTGATACCATTGATTGGCCGATTTCACTTTATGACCGAACCCACAAACATTCTTTCTTCTGTGGGATCCGGCATTAAATGAAATTTGTCCGGGCATAAAATGAAATTGCGCGGACGATCCCAGTAAAACTTAGGCGGGCAATCTTATGATTTCGGTCGGATTTAAGCGCGTTAGCAAAAGACGTCGGTGTCGGATTTGTGGCAAACCGACTTATTGTGGCTTTTCGAGAGACGAAGGTACATCCATCTGCATGCGCATCAGTGCGGGGCTCTCGCGGGCTATCGCGCAATGATGGAATATCCACGTCCATAGCGAGATTCCGTCAACAAGCAGGTGCTGATCACATTGCTCATAAATCTTTCGGCTTTTTCTCACCCTATTTGTCTGCGGCGAGCAAGCTGCGCCTGAAGATGGAATATTGTTCGTTGCATCTGGCCGAACTAAAGCGACAAATAGAGAAGATTTTTACGTGGCAATAGGTGATGTTCGTGCTGGAAATCTCCCTCACGACACTTACACCGGCCGTGGTATGATTTGGCCCCTAATCCGATCATCATCGTTACCCTTGGCGTGCCTAAGGCGGTAGTCGACGAGCCCCCTATGAACTACGAACTTCGACCGCTGAACGAAATCTCTCCCCGCAGCCTCGATCCGGACCGAGCCCAGCTAGTGCTGAATTTCAATAACGCCTTCCTTTCCGAACTCGATCTCGAGGAACTGCTGCGGTCCGTCTTCGAGCGCGTCAAACAGGTCTTCACGCAAACAATCGCTGCGACACTTTCAATCCACGATCCGAAGACAAATGAGTTACGAGTCCATCTGCTGCACAGCGACGATCGGGAGCTCTTTAGCAAGGGCATGCCGATCTCGCTTGAAGGCACGTCGAGTGGTCTGGCGTTCACGTCTGGTCAGACGGTGCTGATCAGGAAATTGGTCTATGAGGATTTTCCGTCTCCGCTCATCGAGCGTGCTTTGGCTGACGGCATTAGATCCGGTTGCAGCGTACCGCTCGTTTCACATCATCGTATTGTCGGAACGTTAACGGTCGGCGCGGCGGAGGAAAACGCTTATTCCGCGGAAGATGCAGCACTGTTGACTCTCGCTGGACAACAGATCGCGATCCCGATCGAAAATGCGACCAACTTCCTCATCGCCAAAAGAGAGAGCGATCGCAATCAACTGCTGCTCGAAGTAGGCCAGGCGATCGTTTCCACTCTCAATCTCGGCGATCTCTTCAAGACGATCTCGAATTGTCTTAGACGCTTTATAAATCACGATATGGCCAGTGTGGTCCTGCTCGATCAGGAAACCGGCGAACTGCGCGTTCACTCCCTCGATCGCCCACCAATCGACGTGCTGAGTGAAGGAACAGTCATACCGATGGATGGAACTCCGGCCGGCCTGTGTATTAGCACGCGTCAGATTATCCTGCGTGACAAGGTAGACTTCGAGGAATTCCACGTTCCGGAAATGCGATTGGCGTACGCCGCGGGTTTGCGTTGCGGGTGTTCCGTGCCATTGATTTCTCACGATCAAGTGCTCGGCAGCATCAATGTTGGCGCCTTCCGCGAATCGGCATTTACGACCGAAGACGCCGAGCTACTCGAACAGATTGCCCGACCGGTGGCAGTGGCAGTCGAAAACGCACTCAACTTTCAGCGCGCGGAACGCGAACGCGATCGCGTCCAACTGATGCTCGAGATTAATACTGCGGTAACTTCGCACCTCGATCTCGAAGAGCTGGTGAAGACGATCTCTGCGAGCCTGCGCGATATCGTGCCTCACGATTCAGCCGGCATCTCGCTATACGAGCCCGACTTCAATCATCTGCGCGAATACACCAACGTCCAATACAAAACCCACGACGCTTTCAAGGTCGGCGAGACCATACCGATTGAAGGAACACCCGCCGGAGAAGTCTTTCTAAGCGGCAAGCCGATGCTGGTTAGACGCCCCAACGCCGAACGCTATCCCGCTGATCGCTTCTCCCAGAATCCGGCGGACGACAGCCCGAAGTCGGCTTGTCTGGTCCTGCTCAGCACGCACGGGCGAAAACTAGGCATAGCGGGCGTGAGCAGCACGCAACCCGATAACTTCACCGAGAAGGATCTCGAACTGTTTACCCACGTTGCCGATCAAATCGCGATCGCGGTCCAGAACAGTTTGAATTACGAACAAGCCAACCGGGAGCGCGTGCGCGCACAAACACTGCTCGAAATCAACAACGCAATTACGACCACTCTCGATCTTGACGAGCTCATTCAGGGAACTTCCCGCTGCCTGCGCAACTACTTCCAACACGACTTCGCAGGCATCGCTTTGCACGACGAAGAAACAGATCAGTTGATGGTCCATTCCATCGACCTGGCGCAACCTGACAAATACCTCGTCGCGGGCAATTTCTTCCCAATCGAAGGAACGTTGACGGGACTGGCGTTCAAATCACGTGAACCGGTCGTCAGCAATCGATTCGACCCGTCGCAGACGTCGTGGCCTCTCGCTAGAAAATTTTCCGACGAGCACGGCCTGAGGTCGATGTGCTTCATCCCCATGATCTGGGGTGAGCGCACAGTCGGTGTACTGAATCTTGGTTGCCGTCGTGAAGATGCTTTCAATGAATCCGACGTCGAATTGCTTATGCACATCGCCGGACAGATTGCGATCGCCTTCCAGAACAGTTTGAACTTCCAGCGCTCCACGAAAGCAAAGGAGCGCACGCAAACGCTGCTGGAGGCGAGCAATGCCATTGCGACAAACCTCGACTTGCGCGAACTGCTGCGCACTACGTCCTCGTGTCTGCGGCGCTATTTCAATCACGACGTCACTGGTCTCGCGCTTTACGACGAAAGCACCAACCGGCTGAAGGTCCACGGTATCGATCGACACGATCACGGCCATTTTGGCGCTGAAGGTACCGAGTTTCCGCTCGCAGGAAGCCCGCTCGCAGAGGCGTTTACAGGTGGAGAACCAATCCTCGCGTGGAAAATCGATTTCGAAAAATATCCTGGACCAGAGATGAAAGCTGCCTATGAGGCAGGTTGGCGCTCTGGCGCCTGCATACCTTTGATAGCCCACGACCGCAAGCTTGGAGTACTGGGGCTCGCAAGCCTGCGCGAAGATGCATTCGACCGGATGGATGCCGACCTGCTAATTAACGTCGGCGGGCAGGTAGCGCTGGCGGTCGAGAACATACTTCAATATCGCCAGATCGAATCGTTGAAAAACAAGCTCGCCAGCGAAAAGGGGTACCTCGAAGAAGAAATCAAAACACAGTATAACTTTGCCGAGATCGTGGGCCAGAGCAGCGCTCTCCGCGGCGTGCTCAAGCAAGTTGAAACTGTCGCGCCGACCGACTCGACCGTGTTGCTATGCGGCGAAACGGGAACGGGCAAAGAACTTATCGCGCGTGCGATTCACAATCTTAGTTCGCGCAACGAACGCACGCTGGTGAAACTGAATTGCGCCGCGATTCCAACGGGCCTGCTGGAAAGCGAATTGTTCGGCCACGAAAAAGGCGCGTTCACGGGAGCTGTCAGCTCGCGTGTGGGCCGCTTTGAGTTGTCCCATCAGGGCACTCTGCTGCTCGACGAGATCGGCGAGATTCCTCTCGATCTCCAACCAAAGCTGTTGCGCGTGTTGCAGGAACACGAATTTGAACGTCTCGGCAGCTCGCGCACGATCAAAACCGACGCGCGTTTGATTGCCGCAACCAACTGCGATCTGGCGCAAATGGTCGCGGCGAAAACGTTTCGCAGCGACTTGTTCTACCGCCTAAATGTTTTTCCCATCAACATACCGCCGCTCCGCGAACGCACCGGCGATATTCCGCTGCTTGTGGGTTACTTCGCGCAGAAACACGCAGCGCGCATGAACCGGCACATCACCAGCGTGCCGGCGCGGACGATGGAAGTGCTGTGCAATTATCACTGGCCCGGTAATGTGCGCGAGCTGGAAAATTTCGTCGAGCGTTCAGTGATCCTTTCCAGCGGCGCCGCGTTGGAATCTCCGCTCGCCGAACTGCAAACAACTGCCGTCGCCGCCGCGGCGGCTACTGATGGTGACCATCAACCCACAACCAGCAAACCGTCGCTGACAACGATGGACGAGATGGAACGCTCGTACATCGAAGAAGTCTTGCGACATGCAAACGGCGTCATCGGCGGCAAAGGCGGCGCCGCAGAGATCCTCGGTATGCCAAGTTCAACGCTGCGCAGTCGCATGAAAAAACTCGGTATCAAATAGACCACAAATCAACGCGCCGGTAACGACGACTTCAATTCAACAATCTCTCCCGCCCGAAGCACCTCCACTGTAATCACATCGCCAGTCTTCAAACCATTCACGTAGTCCCAAACCTTCAGGAGACCTGCTCCATCAGCAGTCACCGCGATGCCTCCGACGCCGAGAATAATGTCGCCGCCAACCAGCAATTCCCCGCCGGCGATTGCGGCCTTGTACGTTCCACCGATGAGTCCAATAGTCTGGGCCGGCGAATTGTCAGCCACGCGTTGGACCAGCAGTCCCGCTGATTGCGGAACGCTGAATATGCGCACCCATTCGCCCGACAACAACAGACCGTCGATGCCTGTCCAGAAGCCCTTCTTCGCGATCAGCAACCGTTGCGCCAAGTTCGAAGTAATGGCGAACCCCATTCCTTCCGATCCACCAGACTGCGACAGGATCAGACTGACGATGCCCACTACCTCGCCGGCCAGATTGAACATTGCGGAGTTGTAGCGCGCTGACGTCAGACGCTACCAGCGCAGTGATTAAGAACAACGATAGCGAAAAAAGTTTTTTCATGATTACCACCTTTGGACCGCCTCAACGGCGTCCGCGGAAACCTCCGCCTCCGCCTCTCAACGAACGCGCGGCCGGACGGTTCGCGCCGAAATTTTGCGTACGCTGTTGACCGAGACTGCGAGCCTGGTGCTGGTTCTGCACCCAGCTTCGATCCTGCGAACGCTGCACACTCTCCCAGCCGCTTTCCGTGCGCTGCTGAACTCCGGTTGATTGGTTGTAGCGATAAATGTTTCCGTTCCGATCGGCGTAGACGTTGTTGTTCGCGACGGCAATGCCGGCGTCGGTTTTCGGGTTATAAGCAAACGCACTGCCGCTGGTCGTAACTTCTCCGGTCGATCCATTGCGCACGCCGCCAACCGAGCCGCCGCTGATAACGCCGGTGTTCGGGTTGTACGTCACTCCTCGAGCGCCCGCTGCACTGTTTCCAGTGTAGGGATTGGTCACGGTCCCGGCCTGACCAGCACTGATGCGGCCGGTGTTTGGGTTGTACGCTACGCCACCGCCACCAGTCACCGTAGTGCCGGTGTAAACGTTTGTGTTTGTTCCACCACGAACTGCATAACGGGTTCCATTCGCGGTAGTCCCTGCGTATGCGCGGCCGTAGCCGACGTTGCCGGTATAGGGATTGGCCCACGCCGCTCCGGCTGCTGCGTAATAACCATTCGCGTATGCATACCCCCAACCGGTCGCGACACCCCACGTAAATGCAACTCCGTAGCCGTATGTATAAGGAGAGCCGTACCAGTAAGCGCCGACGTAAGGCGGGTAGTACCAACCGGTACCATAGACCACGACGTTGCTCGACGTGACGACGGTGCCGTAGTAACCAGGCGTGTAACCAACATAGACCACTTCGGGAGTAGCGCCGTAGACACGTACGTAAGTAACGTAATGAAGTGGGGAACTGACGGGAATCGAATAGATCACAGCCGGGACCTTCGCCGCGACGACCCATGGACCACGCGAAGAAGTGCCGACAAACCAAACACCGTTATGAACAGCGTAATAGCTATCTGCACTGACCGCAATAACAGGCGTACATGTGTTTACTGCGTATTGAAGCGGCGTGTTCTCGATCGATTTGAACTCAGGTGTGCCGTCATATTCCACCGTCAGCGCCGCCGTGCTGCGAGTGATCGTCGCGGTTTGCGGAATACTGTTGGCAATCATCGCCTCTTTCGCTTGCGGGGTGCCGGCAACTGAAACAAGCACGTTAGCTTTCGCGTGCGAAACAGGGATGCGGGCGAAGTCTGAAGGTAGTTTATCCGCCGCGACATACGTCCATGGCCCGTTCATTGATTCACCACTGAACCAGCGACCCGCCACTAGAATGTAGTGATGTTGCGTCGCAGTATGAACAAAGATGTCGTTGTCAGTGTTACTGACGTAGATAAGTTGCGTATTCGGAATCGAAGCAACCTGCGGTTCTCCGCGCGTTTGCAGCAGCTCGGCAGGTACATTGCTGACGTAAATGTCGGGAACTGGCCTGGAACCCGCCAGCAGATTAACTTGCTTGCTCGCGGCGGCAATCTCCAGGGCTTTGTTCAAGTATTCGGGAGCGTTGGCGGCGGGCTGCCATTGGCCGTTGATGTTGCCGGCTTCAAGCCAACCGTCCATCAAACGTAAATAGAATTTGCCAGTTCGTCGATCGCTAAGAAGTAAAACGCGAGTATTGATTACACGCTCGAGATCAGTGCCTGCCACGGATCGAAGAACCGGCGCGCCATCGATCAATATTAGTAGTGCGGGTTTAGTGCTGAAGAAGATCTTTGGCGGATCGTTCTTTACTTCGTAACGGGAACCGGTACTCTCAGCGGGATTTGCGGCGATGTCGGTCACAACACGGTCGAGCGCGATTACTTCCCCCTTTTGCGCCACATGCGATTGCAAAGCGCCCTGGTAAGCTCCGGACTTATCCGGCGCGGACGGAAAGGTGACGCGCGTGATCTCAATCTCAGTAAACGACACGAGCCGTTTCGCCTTGTCGATCTCGGTACGCGCCTGAAACCAAAGAACGCCATAATTGGGTTGGCTTGATGGTCCATTCGACACGGAAAAGGCAGCGCGGGCCAGCCATCGATTGCCGACCCACTCCTCCATCTGCGGTTGATAGACCGCAAACGAGTTTCCACCGTGCGCGAATTGCCTGGGCCAACCTTCATCACGAACGTCAACGGTCTGTGGCTGCAACTTTCGATGGTCGTAGTTCTGCGTGATGATCACGACGGCGCCGTCGTCGTAGTTCATGCGCGAAACGGCCATGAACGTTGGTCCACCCTGCGGCAAGTCCTGAAACTCGGAAACAATGATTACCGGTTTTTTATCTAATACGGTTTGAATCTGAACGCGCCGTTGCTTGCGAGAAGTCGCGTCCGTCCAGATGGTCATCGTATCTTCGCCATGCAACACGTTGCGGCTTTCGGCACGGACGAGCTTCGCCTCCGGCGTCACTTCCGGCGTCACAATCGCGGAGGCCATAAAGCGCTGCATCTGCTCTGGTGAGAGTTCGGCATACGAGCGCGCCAAATCTCCCAACTGCTGGACCGTTTCCCTGAACTCCGCGACCTTCTTTTCTGCGATTGCTTTGCGCAATCCGAACTTCGGCAGGTCCGGCTCCGGCGACTTCGAAATCACGGTCGTCTGCTTCTGACCGTTGCTGTCAAACTTTACCGACGCTACTTGAACGTTCTTCGTCTCTCCTTTTCTTTGCACTTCAGTGCGCAACTTCCATTCATACTGGCGGAGCGCGAGGGCGTTTGCCTGTGCCGCATCCGTAGGTTTGTGATTTGTTTGGGCCGGTGTAGTGAGGGCGCTCATCGTTAATAGCGCCCCCAACCCAACACCGAGCAGCAAGGTTTTCATCGTCAGTTCACCTCCGCTTAGTTTTTGCCTAACTGGTTCTTCTTGAACTTCTGAACCAGTTTCGTCACCGCTTTGTTGACGTCTTCGTTCAGGTTCTTCGGGTTGATCGTTCCGGTCGCGTAGCCCCGCCACACTTCCTGCTTCGTGGCACTATCGACAAACACAACGACCAACGTGCCTTCGGTCACCTGTTCAACGTTCACACTACCGCGACGCTGAAACCAGCCGTAACGATTGTCCTGAATGTCGAGGCCGGTTTTGGTCGACACGAAATAGTCAATCTGAAAATCGGCGTTGGCACTTTCGGTGAAACCGTTAGCCTTAAGTTGAGCACTCAACGCGTCGTGAATGCGTCGATCGTTGATGGGGCTAGCAGCCAGTGGATCGCGCGGTCCGCGTTCCTGCTGGTAAAAGCTGAAGGTCTTCAGGTTTGCCAGGTTGAAGTTGCGGTCATAATCAGTTTGCACTGATTGGGCCATTGCGGCGGCGCTGCACAGCAGCAGCAACACACCGCCAGTAAACAGATTGCGAATGAGTTTCATCTTTTCTCCCTAAGTTAGTTGTTGTTTTAGTTTCGGATTACGTTATTGAAGTAGGCTCGCAGTTCAGAAAGCGGTTCTCCTGAAGTGACGAACCCAATGTAGTTGTCCGGCCTTAACAGAACGCTGAAAGGCTTATTTGTGCCGAAGATCTCGGCCACTTCCTCGCTAAGCGGCAAAACCAGATGTTCGACGGAGCTTCGAGATTCGCTTTGAATTGCTTCGTTGGAAAAGGTAAGCAAGTGAAACTTCGGCGCATGCAACCAGTCGTAAATGCCTTTACCTTCAATGGTGAAGTAAGGCATGCGATCACCGGCTTTAACTTCAAACTCGTCGTCAGTGTCGACGCCCAAAGAATGTCCGCGATAGGTGATGCCGGTCTGCGAGATCAGCGGGAAAATGAACTGGTTTACGGAATCCACCCCGATCATGAACTTGGCGACTCGCGGAAAGATCTGTCTGCGTACAAACGAGAGCAACCAATCAGGATTAACCAGCAGATCAAAAAAGCGATCCGTGGTCTCCAACAGACGCTCCGCGTTTTCGACGCGCTCTTCGTTATAGCTATCGAGAATTCGTCGACCAGCTTCGCCTCTTAAGACCAGCGCGAGTTTCCAGGCAAGGTTGTACCCATCCTGGATGCCGGTGTTCATGCCTTGCGCGCCCGCTGGCGAATGAATGTGCGCCGCGTCACCCGCGACAAAACATCGGCCTACACTAAATTTGTTCACGCGCCGCGAGTGAACCTTGTAAGTGGAGAACCAGTTCACCTGGTAGATGTCGAGCTGGAGCTGCGTGTCTTCAAGAATCTGTTTCTCAATCTCGTCGTATGGGATCTCGCCTTCGATCTTGTCGCTGTCCTCGGGAAACACACCGACAATCCGGTAACGATCTTCGCCCGGCATCGGAAAGAAAGCCGTCGATCGATCCCGCGCGAGACACGCCGTCATCATGTCGTGCGGAAAGTCCCACTTCAGTTGGACGTCTGCCACATAGAACAGACGTTCCAGGGTGCTGCCTTGAAAACTCAGACCCAGGTGTGTGCGAACGGAACTCTTGGAACCGTCGCACGCGACCAGATATTGCGCCTGGACCATCTGCTTTTCGCCATTCGAGTTGACGATAGTGCCCGCTACCCCCGCCTCATCCTGCGAAAAGTCAGAAAGCGTCGTTTGCCAGCGCACGTCGTGGCCGTGCACTTTAATGAATTCGTAGAGCAGATGTTCGTGTTTGCCCTGTTCGACGATCAGCAGGAAAGGATATGGACTCTTTCCTTCGCCCAGAGTTGACAACGGAACTTCTGCGCGCGCCTCACCTCCTTCCAAAAGTCGAACGCCTTTAGCAATCAGTCCCTGGTCCACCAGGCGATCGGCCAGGTCGATCTGCTGATAGATTTCGAGAGTTCGTGCCTGTACACCGATCGCCTTCGAATACGGCGTGGTGCCTTCTCGTTTATCGACGATGACGAAATCAATGCCGTACCTGATTAGTTGAATAGCCAACGCCAAACCGGTTGGACCAGCACCTACGATCAGAACTTCTGTTTTCACATCGGTGTTCATCTGTTTAGACCTCGTACGGCAAATACCACTGTTCCCAGCGATGCCATGAACGAAAGAACAAGAATCGCGATAAACGCCGAGCTAAAGAGCATTGAATCCGCTCGCAACGTGTTGACCGGTGGCGACGGTATCGGTAAAGCACTCTCCTGATAGGCACGTCCTTCGGCGGCCGCGATGGCCGTTTCCAATCGATCTTTCGTTAATTCCACCAGCTTGAGTTGGGCTTTCACGCTTTCGCGCTCGACCGTCAGTTGGCGCCGGCGTCCTTCGCGCAATTCTTCCGGCCTGGTTGAACCAATGCCGGCGAACACGCGCTCGATGTTTTCCGGTTTGAGATCCTCTTCCAACTGCTGTGATCGAAGGCGCAGCGATCCTTCTTTTTCCTGTACCTCGATTAATTGCACTCGCAGCGCGTCAACGGCGACAGCCGCGTTATTTCGCTCCTGAGCACGACCGCTCAAACCGAGCATTAGTAATAAGGACATAACTGCAAATGATCTGAATGTGACTCTCATCGATTTCTCCTTCCGCACTCTCAAGGGCAAACGCCGGGCCAAATCACTTTCCGCAAAAACACGCGACCTCGTTCGTCGCGCGACGCGATATTTGGCGTCGGACGCGAAATATGGCGTCGAAACCAAAAGCCGCGTTGCGACGCCTGAATCGCCGATATCGCCGCGAAAAATCTCTTCCTCTCACACCGACAACAACTTAGCTGTGCTCACTACAACGAGCGCGGCGATTGGCCTCGCCCTTGCACTAAGGAGAGCGCGAAAGGAATTGAAGATGACGACAAGGATCACACGGATTGAAGGGGAACGAGCCAGCGAGATGGTTCTCAAGCTCGAAGGAGTCGTGACAGTCGCCGATGCGAAGTTGTTGGAAGAGATTTGCGAGGACATTCGGCGAGAACTCGATCACTCGATAACTATCGATTTGTCAGGGGTGAATTATTTGGGAAGCCGGAGCGCCGAAGTTATTCGGAGATTGAGAACGATGCCTGGCTTGTCCATCGAAGGCGCGCATTTATTCGTGCAGCAAATCATTGAATCGGACGGTAATCATCATGAATAAAGTCATTCTGCTCACCTTGCTACTACTCGTTGCCGGCGCCACTCGCCCGGTCATGTCTCAAGACAACGGCTCGACGTTGACGCTGGATCAGGCGATTCAGATCGCTCTGAAGAACAATCGCCAAACGAAGAACGCGCGACTGGACATTGATAAGGCGAACGACAAGCTCGACGCATATCGCACGCGGCGGCTACCGTCTTTCAAAGTCAGTTCGTTGATTTCCCAGCCACTTAGCTCGTTCGACACCACTTTTGAAAAAGGCGTATTTGGCACCTACGAAGGAATCGGTTCAGTACCGAACGAGGACACGGTAATCACCTCGTCTACGAACCCGACCGGACTTCTAATCAGCCAGGTTAGTCAGCCACTCACGCAACTGCGTCGCATTGGTCTGCAAATAAAGCATCAGCAAGTCGGTGTAGAGATCTCCGAAACGCAGTTGCGAGCGACAGAACAGGCTTTAGTTAACGAGGTGAAGCGTGCGTATTACGCGATTCTGCAAACCGAGGGCGCCGCTCGCGCCGCCGAGGAGTCGGTGAAGCTTTATCGCGAACTCGATCGCGTCACCGGCGAATACGTCGCGCAGCAGGTAGCACTGAAAACGGATCTGATGGACGTGCAGACCAGAGTCGCAAAGGCTGAATACGAAGTGCTCACTCTGACAAACGCTCTCACGGCGCAAAAGGAGCAGTTGAACCATCTGCTCGGACGCGACGTGAGAACCGAGTTCGATGTCCACGACGCTGTCGAAACAGCGCAAGCGACGATGCGCGAGACCAATTTAGTTGGAGCACGAAAGCGCGCCCTGGAACAGCGACCAGAGATTCGCGAGGCACGCTTGCGTCTGAAGCAGGCGACGCTCGACAGGCGCGCCAAGAAGTCGGAATTCATTCCTGATGTCAGTCTGACGTTCAACTACGTGGCCACTTTTAATTACTCGAATTTCGCTCCACGCAGCGTGAGCGGCGTCGGCGTGCAAGTTGAATGGGAAGTGTTTGATTGGGGACGCAAGAAGAATGAGGTGGCGGAGAAAACGCACGCCGTGAGTCAGGCTGACAACAATGTCGTCGAAACCGAGAGTCAGGTGGTGATGGAAGTTAACAGCAAGTTTCGCACGTTACAGGAAAGCTGCCAGCTCATTCGCATCGCGAAGCTGGCCCAGAGCACGGCGCGCGCAAACGTGCAGATAGCCGCGTACAAGTACCGGCTCGATGCAGTGCTTTTCAAAGATGTGCTGCAGGCACAAACGACACTCGCCAACGCCAATTACGATTATCAAAAAGCACTGCTCTCTTTCTGGACCGCCAAAGCGGATTTCGAAAAGGCCATAGGAGAAGACAAATGAATACCCAACGATTGTTACCACTCGCTCTTGTTCTGCTCGGCTTAATGATGGGCTGCTCGAAGGAAGCCCCCAAACAGAAGGCGGCAAAACCCGTCAAGGTCAAGGCCGTCGAAACCCACGCGTCGATGAACAACGTGCGTTATTCGGCGAGTATCAGGCCGGCGACGCAGGTCGAGGTCGCTTTCAAAGTCAGCGGTTACGTCGACGACATCGCGCGAGGAAAAGATCCGGCGGGACAGTGGCGATACATCCAGGCCGGCGACATCGTGCGGAAGGGAGCGACACTCGCTCGTGTGCGTCAGAGTGATTACGCGGCCAGAGTGAACGAAGCGAAATCGCAGGTGGGCGAAGCACGTTCGGCACTGGAGGCGAACAACTCGCAGCTTCAGGAATCGATCGCCGCGGTCGACACCGCACGCGCCCAGGTTGCGGACGCTAAGGCGTCTTTCGATCGCAACAAGCTCGACTTCGAGCGCGCGGAGGTTCTCTTCCGCAGCGAAAGCATAACGAAGCCTGAGTACGACGAGACGAAATCTCGCTACGACGTTGCCGTCGCAAAGCTTGAAGCCGCGCAGGGTCAATTGAAATCCGCCGAAGCAAGGGTTGCGACGTCTCGAGCTCAAATCGGCGCGGCGGAATCGAGAATCAGAACCGCGGAAGCGAGTACAGCGTCCGCCTCCATCCCGCTTCAGGACACACATCTGAAAGCGCCGATGAGCGCAATCGTGCTCGAACGAAAAATTGAAATGGGCACGCTCGTGGGCCAGGGCACCGCCGGCTTTGTGTTGGCGGATGTGAGTTACGTCAAAGCGGCGTTTGGCGTGCCTGACACTTCGCTCCAGAGTCTGAAGCTCGGCGATACGTTGACGGTCACGAGTGACGCCACCTCAGGCACGGAATTCAAGGGATACATCTCGCGCATCTCGCCATCGGCGGATCAGAACAACCGCGCGTTCGAAGTGGAAGTCACGATTTCAAACGAACTGGGTTTACTGAAGCCGGGCATGATTGCTTCGCTAAATCTCGGCACAGGAAGCGTAGCCGCGTCGCCCTTGCCGATCGTTCCACTGACAGCAATCACGCATCTGCCGCAGAACTCGACTGCCTATGCCGTGCTGGTCATGGAAGAACGAGAAGGAAAACAATTCGCGCGTCTGCGGCCAGTGACGCTCGGTGAGTCTGTCGGGAACGCAATCGTAATCACCACCGGACTGAAATCGGGAGAGATGGTGGTGACGACTGGAGTTAGTCAGATCGCAGATGGCGAACTGGTAGCGGTGGTCTACTGAGCATCTGGAGATAGAGATCGTTTAAGGAGAGACGTCAATGTCGCACGGAAAAACGGACCAGGAAATGATTCAAAAGACACGCAACACGGCGCGGTTCTTCGTCGAGAAGCGTCACGTCAGTTGGGTGTTGCTCATCGGCACCGTCATTTGGGGCATCTACGGCTACTTCAACATGCCGCAGCGCAAAGATCCGGAAATCCAGGTACGCCAGGCGGTGACGTTGGTGCCCTGGCCCGGCGCGAACGCGGAGAAAGTAGAACAACTCGTCACCAAGAGAATCGAGGAGACGATCGCCGCGAATGCAAAAGTAACCAAGATCGAATCGATCTCTCGTACCGGTCTCGCCATCGTTTATCTCGAGCTGGACGAGAACCTGAAAGAAACGGGCAAGGAACTCGACGATATCAAGTTGAAACTTGATGGGGTCGACGACCTGCCCAATGGTGCTGGTCCAATCAACTTCGTTAAGGACTTCGGTGACACAGCGGCGTTGATGCTGACGGTCGCCAGTCCAAAAACGGACAGCGCAGAAGTTGCATCGCGCGCCAGGACCGTTCAGGCCGCCATCGAATCAACGCGTGGGGCGACACCGACCCCGAACGATCCATCTCGGTTCACACTGGTCTTCACAGTTGCCGACGCGATTGATGAACGTCTGCTGCGGACTCCGATCGAGATGTTGTTCGCTTACGTGAAGGAAAAAGGTGTCGCCAGCGAGATGCGTCCGATCATCGGCGAACGCTTCGTCGCCTTCGATGGTGTGTCGAATAAGAGCGAGCAGGAAATTCTCGCGCACGTGAAGGAGTTTGTTAACGAGCGATTGCAAGCACCCGAGTTTCATCCGGACGGGTGGCCGGCATTCGTCGTCCGCAATCCTGAGGAGACGCTGGCGAAGTTGAATGCTGTCGCCGGCGATAAATACACCTATCGCCAGATGGACGATTTCACTGACCTGATCGAAAAGACGCTCAAGACGATCCCGCAGGTATCGAAGGTATCGCGCTCGGGAAATCTCGAAGAAACGGTCTATCTACTTTATTCGCAGGAGCGCCTGGCCTCCTACGGAATCAAACCCAGCAATCTTGAAAACGTGCTGAAGGGCCGCAACATCACCACGCCCGGCGGGCAAGTCAACGTAGAAGGCAAGAACGTGAACCTCGATCCGTCGGGCGAGTTCAAAAGCGAACGTGAAATCGGCGACGTGCTCGTTCCTGCAGCCAATGGAGCTTCAGTTTACCTGCGCGATCTCGCGCACATTCTGCGAGCCTATGAAAGCCCGGCTCGCTATCTGAATTACTTCAACTCGCGCGACGCCGAGGGCAACTGGCGGCGCAGCCGTGCGGTCACTTTGTCAGTGCAGATGCGTTCGGGAGAACAGATCGGTGATTTCGGAAAACAGATCGACACTGCGCTCGCCGACTTAAAGCAACAGTTGCCGAACGACCTTGTCTTCGCGCGCACGTCAGACCAGCCGTTACAGGTCGAGGAAAGTATCGATCTTTTCATGAAGAGTTTGTACGAAGCGATTGCGCTGGTCGTGCTCATCGCGCTGATCGGTTTCTGGGAATGGCGCTCCGCGCTGTTGATGGCGTTGTCGATTCCCATCACGCTCGCCATGACGTTCGGCATGATGCATGTGTTGGGTATCGACCTACAACAAGTATCGATCGCGACCCTGATCATCGCACTCGGACTCTTGGTGGACGATCCGGTCGTAGCAGGTGACGCGATCAAACGCGACTTGGCATTGGGCCACAAGAGATCGGTGGCCGCTTGGCTTGGGCCAACTAAGCTGGCCACCGCAATTCTTTACGCCACTATCACCAATATCGTCGCTTATCTTCCGTTCCTGATGATCAACGGAACGTCAGGGGAGTTTCTCTACTCGTTGCCCGTCGTGCTGGCGTGTTCGCTAGTTGCGTCGCGACTGGTGTCGATGACGTTTATCCCGCTGCTCGGTTACTACCTGCTGCGGCCGAAACCGGAGAAGTCGATCGATGAACGCAGAACGAAAGGCTTCGCGGCGCAGTACTACCGCCTGGGCACCTGGGCCATCAACCACCGTTGGAAAGTCATGGCTGGTTCGCTCGGGTTCCTGGTGCTGGGCGGTGTACTGATGAGTCAATTAAAGACGCAGTACTTCCCGAAAGACTTGTCGTACCTGTCGTACGTGGACGTTTGGTTACCCGAGGACGCACCGCTTTCAGCGACTAACGAAACAGCAACTCTTTCGGAAGGAGTTATTCGTGAAGTAATCAGCGACTACGGCAAACACCATCCTGACGACGACGGCAAACCGCGCGAAGTACTTCAGTCGCTCACGACGTTTGTGGGAGGCGGTGGTCCACGTTTCTGGTTTTCGATTGCACCGGAGCTCCAGCAGTTGAACTACGCGCAGATCATCATTCAGGTCACCGACAAGCATGACACGTCGCACCTGATTCATCCGTTGCAGGACGCGCTTTCGGCCAGGGTTCCCGGTGCACGTATTGACGTGCGACAGCTCGAATCGGGAGCAGCGGTCGGGTTACCGGTCGCGATCCGTCTTAGCGGTCAGGATGCGCAGATGCTGCGTTCGTACGCCGATCGACTCAAAGCGATTCTGGAAGAGACGGAGATCGCGGAACGAGTTCGCGACGATTGGGGTGGTGAGAGTTTTGCCGTCAATCTCAAGACCGATCCGGATCGCGCCAATATCGCCGGCCTGACCAACCACGATGTAGCGATGGCCTCGTTGTCGGCAACTTACGGTAAGGAAGTCACCACGCTGCGCGAAGGCGATAAACAAATTCCAGTCGTGGCCAGGCTGCGAATGGAAGAGCGATCGCAGTTGAGTGATCTGAACAACTTGTACGTCTATGCCGGTGAGGGCACGCAAAAAGTCCTGCTGCGGCAGGTGGCCTCGCCTGAGTACGGCATGCAGATCGAAAAGCTGAGAAGGCGTAATCAGTTTCGCACGATCACGGTTTCCGCGATGCCTGCTGAGGGCCGGCTTGCTTCGGAAGTGATGTCGGCGGCGCGCCCCAGGTTGAAGGAACTGGCAAGAGAACTGCCGGTTGGATATCGCCTGGAAATTGGTGGCGAAGAGGAAGACCAGGTGGAAGGTTTTATGGATTTGACGATCGTGCTCGGCATCTCAGTGATTGCGATTTTCCTGGCGCTGGTATTCCAGTTCAAGAACGCGATCAAGCCGTTCATCGTTTTTGCGGCCGTGCCTTACGGCATGGTGGGCGCTCTCGCGGCGTTGTGGATCATGGGCGCGCCCTTCGGTTTCATGGCGTTTCTCGGAATCGTCAGCCTCGTTGGTGTGATCGTTAGTCACATCATCGTGTTGTTCGACTTCATTGAAGAGAAACATGCCGAAGGTGAACCGCTGATCCAGGCGCTGCTCGATGCCGGGATCATGCGTTTGCGTCCGGTGCTGATTACCGTGGGCGCCACCGTGATCGCGCTGTTCCCGTTGGCTTCTCATGGTGGACCACTCTGGGAGCCCATGTGTTATGCACAGATCGGCGGGTTGAGTGTGGCGACGTTTATCACGCTGCTGCTGGTGCCTGTGATCTATTCGATCTTCGTTTTGGATCTGAAGCTCGTGCAGTGGGACAAACCGGACACTGAGCATGCGGCGACGGAGCTTGTGACCCAGTCAATTTCGCCCGTTGAGGAAAGTAGGACGTTATGAGACTTCGCCGACTAAAACGTCATCAGCCTGCGTTCGAAAGTGAACTGGCGCTCGAGATACTGAAGAGCGACAAGTTGCGCGTGACGATCCTGATCTGCGCCTTTGGCCTAATGTTGTTGGCGACTCTAACGCTGGCCGTGTTTGGATTTGAAGATTTCCAAAACATCTTTCACGGCCAGTTCAAGAGCTTTCTGATGATTCTATTGAGCACGATGATCTTCGGGCTTGTATGTTTGCTTGCGGAATTGGTTGTGATTAACCGTCTCATTAACGAGCGACGCAAGGCGCCTTTGCTCTTGCCGTACGTCAGCGCGCTCGTCGAAACGTCTCTTCCGTTGGCTGGGTTGTTGATTACGGCGCAGTACGTCGGTCCGGCGTACGTGCTGTTGACTCCCGCTCCGTTCGTCTATCCGTTGCTGATTGTGCTTTCGACATTGCGGCTCGACTTCAAACTATGCGTGTTCACTGGTGCGCTGGCGGCATTTCAGTATTGGACGCTGGCAATAATTTTCATCACGCAGGCGCAAACGCTGTCCGGAACCGAGCCGATGCTTTTGACCGCACCGCCGCACATTCTCAAGGGATTTCTGTTTCTGCTGACGGGCCTCGCGGCCGGGGCAGTCACGGTCCAGATTAAGAAGCGACTGCTGAAGTCGTTCGATATAGTTGAGGAACGCAATCGTATTAGCCGGACGTTCGGTGAATACGTTTCGCCGATTGTCATGAAGACACTGATGACACTGAAACCCGATCTGCAAAGTGAGAAGCGCGACGTTTGTGTGATGTTTCTCGATATTCGCGACTTTACCGGTTTCGCCGAGAAACGGACGCCGGAAGAAGTAGTGAGTTATCTGGAATCACTGTTTGAGTTCATGATCGAAATCGTGAATCGGCATCATGGTGTGATCAATAAGTTTCTTGGCGATGGATTCATGGCGGTGTTCGGAGCGCCGCTCTCGGATGGTGACGATTGTTTGAACGGCGTATCAGCCGCTCGCGAGATTCTGACGCGGGTCGAAGAAGAAGTGGCACTCGGGAACGTGCTGCCCACGACGGTAGGCATTGGTTTGCATGCCGGCGAAGCGGTCACGGGAAGTATCGGCTCGTCTCTCAGAAAGGAATACACGGTTATTGGCGACGTCGTGAACTTGGCTTCAAGAATCGAGAAACTGAACAAACGGTTTCAGTCGCGGCTGCTTGTGTCGGAGAACGTTTGGCACTCGTTGGGCGAGAGTTCGACTGAAGCGATTCCGATGGGCAACGTACACGTTCCAGGGCGAGAAAACGGCATTGGTATATATCAACTGGCTTAATAGTGAGGAACATACGTGACTGAGGAATAGTAAGCGGATTGTGCAGCAACTCCGAACTCAAAATTAGTCCGCAGCAATCAGGGGGCGGCATGAAAAGTGAATAGGCCCGAAGCTAATCAAAGTTTCAGAAAAACTAATGCGGTGAGGAAAATTTCACGTTATGCCGGAAAACTGTAGGAAAATTTCAAGTTATGCTGGACAAGAATTTCATTTAATGCCGGAAGCGCCTGCGTAAGTTATTGATTCCACTGATGGGCCGATTTCACTTTATGATGGAACCCACAGGGGGGCTGTGGGATCCGGCATTAAATGAAATTCGTCCGGCATAAAGTGAAATTGCGCACGACCTCGTGGAAATGGGCCAATAAACGTGATGATTTCGGTAGGCTTTGAGCGCGTTAGCAAAAAACGTCCGTGTCGGATTTGCGGCAAACCGACTTATCGTGGCTTCTCAAGGGACGAAGGTACTTCCATCTGCATGCGCATGTGCAGGATCTCGCGGGCTATCGCGCAACGGTGGGAAATATCCACGTCCATCCCGAAATTCCGTTCATCACGATCGACCAAGAAAATCATGGAGATTTCAAAGGATTAAAGACCGTTGAAGACGTCACTACCTTTGTCTTACTTTAATTCCATCAGCCAGATGTTGCCGAAGGCTTCCGCATATTCGTAAACGATCTGCTTTCCCTGCGGCGACCATGCGGGATATCGAACAAACGCATTGAGCCTTGTGTAGTTTGTCAGTTGCTTCGTTTGCTTTGTCGACCGCGAGACCCACCAAATGTTCCAGAAGCCGTTACGAAATCCGGCGAATGCGATCTTGTCTCCGTCAGGTGACCAACTGTAGGCAAAGCTCAGGCCGTGATCGAAGGTTAGCTGCGTCAGCGTACCGCCGCCGCTCGGAATGATTGCCACATTAGAATCGTCGCCGCGTTTGACCTGAAACGCGAGGAGTTTCCCGTCGGGAGACCAGCAGGGAAAGCTCATCGCCTCGTTGTCGAACGTTAGCTGCTTCGCCTCTCCTCCTGCGACCGGTATGGTCCAGATGTTGATAGTGCCAGTCTTTTTTGAATTGAACGCAACGGTCCTTCCGTCCGGAGATACTCGCGCATAGTCGACTCTGTCATTGAAATCAAACAAGGGCTTTTCGCTTCCGCCATTAATCGGGACTGACCAAAGCTTTGAATGTTCCTCACCTCGCAGCAAAAAAGCGACGTGCTCCTGGTCCAACCAGCTGGGAATTCCCGCGCCGCTCGTGGTTAGCTGGGTCGGGTTTTTGCCGTCGGCATCCATGAGCCAAATATTCGACGCTCCGGTCGGCCACGACTGATACGCGAGCTTCCGTCCATCAGGTGAAAAGAGAGGCACATTGGTGCGAAAGTTTGTGTTCTCAGTTAGTGGTATAGGCTGTCCTCCGGCCTGATCTGACTTTGACAACAGCGCTAGCGACCAGATGTTGCTGTTACTTGTTAACGGACTGAAAGCGAGCTTCTTACCATCCGCCGACACAGTCAGAAATCTAATGCGCCCGTGACCGGTTGCTGGTATCAGTTGCACAGGTTCACCTATAGGCTCGCCGCTATCAGGCGAAATAAATAATGACCAGAGACCGTAGTCCTTCGCAAAATAGATTCTCTTTCCATCAGGCGAATAGACCGGATCGAAAGCACCGGTCACCAACTTCTTAAGATCGGACCCATCTAGAGACATTGACCAAATAGTCACGTTCGCAGAGTTGAAGTCTCCGGCGGTAAATGCAATGCGTTTGCCGTCGGGAGACCATGCCGGCGCTCCATGTCCGCCTGGTGGATTGCCCACTTTCGTCAGGGGCCTTGGTTCGCCTCCCGGTGAAGGAACCAACCAAAGGATCGAAGGAGGCATTGCGTGTTGATTTGCCTCGATGTTGGAAATGGCACCTGATTCAAAGGCAATCGATTGTCCGTCGGGCGACCAGCTCGGGTGGGAGCCAAACTTCGTCAATTGTTTCGCTACACCGCCCAGCGCTGGAACTAACCAGATGCCGCCGCGATTTGTTGAACAGTAAGCAATCAACTTCCCGTCTGGCGACCAAGCCGGTGTTAGGTTTTGCCCACCATCAGAAGTGATCTGAACCTCACGACTACCAGGCGTAAGCTGGCTGACATAAATCTCGAACTTTCCGCTACGACCCGAACTGAATGCGACAGTGTTGCCGTCGGGTGCTAACGACGGAAAGCCGTCCAGGCCGGATCCGTTGGTTATTTGCGTCGTCGTCAACACCACCGGCAACGGAGCTTGTTGTGACGCTCTTAGGCGCCTGTTCAAATGAAACAGTTTGTAAACGCCAAAGATTGCGGTGATCATAAGCAAAAGCGCCAAGGCGCCCAGTGCTACTCTCTTCTTGTTCCGGGTGAAACTGTCGACCCAATGCGGGGGCTGCGGCCGCGAATATTCCCCCAAATCAACCGAGACTTTTAGACCTCTTAGATCACCGAGCGTCTCGTTGATAGTTTGGTAACGCTCTTCGCGCGGTTTCTTGAGAGCCTTCTGCAGGAGGTTCTGCAACTGGAACGGAGCATTATTGGTGTAGATTGAAATCTCAGGGGGTTCGCGTTCGAGTATCTGCGCGATCAGATCGCCAGCGGTCGGACCGGTGAAAGGCGTCTTACCAGTCACCATCTCATAAAGTACGACGCCGAAACTCCAGATGTCCGTGCGAGCGTCGACATGAAGGCCGCGCGTCTGTTCCGGCGACATATAGGCCGTAGTGCCCATCACGATACCGGTGCTCGTTTTTACAAACGCCTGCGTCGCATCCTCGGATCCGATCTCGTTAAGTTGAGTAAGCTTTGCCAATCCAAAGTCGAGTACCTTCACCAGGCCATCGCGCCGCAGCATGATGTTGTCAGGTTTTATGTCACGGTGAACGATGCCAGAGCTGTGCGCTTCGGCAAGTGCGGATGCTACCTGCTCGGCGATGTTCAATGCGTCGGTAAGTTTCAATGGTCTGCTGCGAATGCGTTGACGCAAGGTCTCACCGTCGATGAATTCGGTGGCGATGAAGTGACGGCCGTCCACTTCGCCAATCTCGTAGATCGTAATGATGTTAGGATGGTTGAGCGCAGAGGCCGCGCGCGCCTCCTGTTCAAAGCGGTGTAGTAGCTCGAGATGTTTGGTTAATGGGGACGAGAGAAACTTCAACGCAACCTTCCGACCGAGTCTCGTATCGCGGGCTAGATAGACTTCACCCATCCCACCTTTGCCGAGCGTCGAGATAATCTCGTAATGGCCGAGCTTTTGACCCTCAATCATCTGTGGAGCGTTTCCGAAGATCGCAGTCGCTGCAGCGACGGCCGGTGAATCAATAAAGCTGCCGTCTCTTTCATGTGCCGAGATCAGTGACTCGACTTCTTTACGCAGCGTCTCATCGTCGCCACATTCCCCCGACAAAAAGGCACGACGCATCTCTGGCTCATATTCCAAAGCCAAATGAAAGATCCGTTTGACCCTTTGCCAGGATTCAGGAGTCATTTTTCAATACTCAAAACTCAAATCGAGCCCCCAGTTGAATCTGGCGTTCACGAACGAGTGCGTTGCCAGCCGCGGAGATCGTCCCGAATGCCGGATCAAATGTCAGCGTACTGGCTGTCGCTGTGCCGCCGATAATATAGAGCCTCGTGTTCACTCCGGTGACCTGTGTGCGATTCAAAACGTTGAATGCTTCAACCGACAACGCCAAACGGGTCTTTTCTGTCACGCTGAACCGTCGGGTAGCGCGGACGTCTACATTTACGATTTTCGGTTGACGAAACGAATTGCGCGAGAATAAGGGAACGCGATTAATTGAGCCCCCAGCGCCGTTGACGTTTCCGCTCACGCCGCCAGCCGGATTACCTGAAGTGCTCGCCGAGTACGGTACGCCTGAGGTAACTCCCCAAATCTGCGAAAAGGTAAAGCCGTTAAGAACAGCGCGTGTTACCTTACCGCCTTGTCCGAATTTCGGCGCCCAAATAACGCTCGCCGAAAACTTGTGACGAATATCAAAATTTGATGGGCCCTGATCTGCCACGGAATTAACGGGATCAAACGGGGTGTTCACGGCAATGAAGGTCGTCGATGTCTGTCCATTGTCGGTTGCTTTCGACAATGTGTAACTACTGTCGAACTGAAGACCCGTTGTCAAACGACGGTTTACCTGAAGCACCAGCGCGTGGTATTTGGACTGAATCAGACCACGCACCACCGTGATGGCGCCGAATCTAGTATCAGGCCTTGGGCTGGCATAGAACGGTGTCGTCAACCTCTGACCATTAAGGTCTCCGCCTACGATCGTGTAGCTTCTCGAAGTTGCGGCCGGCAAGTTGAAATCAACAAAGGTTGGCAGGTTGCGCCCGAAACTAAGGAGGTACGAGGCGGAGACGACGGTGTTGGTCGTGACCAGGCGCTCAAACACCAAGTCACCCTGGTGAATTAAGGGCGCACTCAGCTTCGGATCAAACACGACGATGTTCGGCGTTGCTGCTGAGCCCGTGATGCTTGCGAAGGTAGTCGGGAAGATCGGAGCGGAGGCCGGCGTGCTCGCCGGATTAAGCAATAAGGTTCGCTGCGCCTGAGTCGAACCAGTGTTTGTGATAGCAGTCGAGATAGTCGAGTTGATAATGCGCCCGTAGTAGATGCCGTAACCGCCACGGATCGAACTCTTGCTATTTCCTCCGAGGTCATAAGCAAATCCAAGTCGTGGGCCAAAGTTATTTTTGTCCGCGGATAGCTGTTGAGTTTGCTCGGGCCCGAACAGTTCTCCTGTGAGGTTCGGTAACGAGTTCGCAATCTGCGCCTTTGGCAGTTGTTCGTACTCGTAACGCAGACCAAGATTCAGTGTGAGTCTGGAAGTGACGCGATAATCATCCTGCGCGAATAGATTGTAGTCGTTGGTGTGAAAGCGAAAAGCGGATGGACCGAAGCCCTGCTGATAGTTGCCGTTGTAACATTGACCTGCGATTCTCGTAGAACCTGAACACACGCGCCCGGCCGATCGCAACGCCCCACTGGTCGTGAAGTTAACGTAGTCGATAATGAAGTCGTTGATCGTGCTGAACGCGTAGGCACCTTCTTCGCTATTAAGCGCATCGAGCAGGTCCTGGACATGGTTGAAATCAAACCCAAATTTGATCGCATGCGCTCCCCGGGTCATCGTGACAGTGTCGGCATATTGCCACCGTTTTTCATCCGGGAATGCTCGACGCTCCTGAAATGTTGGTTTGCCGAAAGTGAAGCCGCCAGTAATGCTAATTTGCGGCGGCCTGCCATTGGGCCCCGTAAGCGGCTCGCCCGGGGCTGGAGTCTGACTAAAACCAAACTCGTTATCGCGTCCATATTGAAAACGTGCTTCGTTGATTAGCGTCGGCTTGATCAGCGAAGACAAGCGCAGGTTGAGCGAGTCAACGTTGACGAAGTCGTCGCCAAAGCTTTGACGACCGGAATTTACGGTGGGATTGGTCTGTGTGCCGGCCGGCGATTTCCAGCGCAACCGGTTGTAGGATCCGGTGAGTGTGTTCTTCTGATTAATGCGCCAGTCCAGCTTCGGCAGAAGGATCGTCTGGTCGCCTCTCCGAGCCGTCTCTCCAGTCAAACTAGTAAGAAACGCTACGGTGGCATCGATTTGTGCGTCGGTTAACTGACGATTGGGAGCTTTCAGACCCGCTCCAGTTGTTCCTCTGTTTACGGTCGTGAAGAAGAACGGATCGGCAGTCGTAGCGATGCCCGGAAAGTTACGTCTCTGCTGGTCGTAACTGAAAAAGAAGAACAAACGATCTTTGAGAATTGGACCACCAACGGTGCCGCCGAACTGTTGCCGCTTGTCCCTGGGCTTCAGCGGAATCAGACCAGGCCCGCCATTTATTAGCACGCTCCGAAAGCCGAGGGGATTGCGGGCACCGAGCCTTTCGTCGCGCAGATAGTAGAAGGCCGATCCGTGAAAGTCGTTCGTGCCACTCTTGGTGATGGCATTAATGACCCCGCCGGCAGCGCGTCCGTACTCAGCCGAGTAGTTCGAAGTGTTGACTTGAAACTCGCGAATGGAATCAAGCCCAATGACGTAGCTGATTCGTGTCCGCCCGCGCTCTTCCGAGAAGAACGCCTGGTTGTTGTCACCGCCGTCAATCGTGTTGTTATTCAGCAGTCCGCTGATCCCGCGAAAACTGACAAGCCCGAAGCCACCGTCGCGGACGGCGCCGGGCGTAGCGAGCGCAAAGTTTGACCAGCGACGGCCATTGATTGGCAGTTCGCTAATCGAAGTTTGATTGATGTTTACTGAGAAATCCTGCTGGACTGTGTTAATGACCGGCACCTCGCTAATGACTACCTCATAATGCAGCGGCCCTGGAGAAAGTACGACGTTGATATTCGTGAGTCGTCCAATCTCAACAACGACGCTTGCTGGAAAGGGGGCGAACCCCTCCTTGCTAATGTTCACCGTGTACAATCCGGGCTGAAGATCGGTTACACGGAATTGACCTTGGTCGTCAGCCGTGACCTTGATCGCGTTGTTTGTTTCGGTATTGTGAACGGTTACTGTGGCATTAATCACCGCAGCCTTTTGCTGATCAGTAACCGTCCCGCTGATGCCACCGGTCACGATGGATTGACCCGGTGCGCTGCCGCTTGCAAGGATGAGGAGGAATACGACGATTTTGACCCTTGACAATTCGATCATTGAGCACTTCCAATCTCAGATTGAGAGTGAAATCATGGTCTTTGTAAGGTCGGTTCGAAGCAGTTATGTTTCGAGCTGACACCGCGGAAGTTCTGGACAGCCTACTTCTAGTGAAAGTCCCGCCAAAAAATTTAGCTCGACAACTCTCAAAGTACCGAAAAGACTCAAAATTTGATTTGCAGTGGCAGGGACGCCGCGCTTGAGGGGATACGCCCGGACGTTGGTGATTTCGAATCCTCAGCGATAGCGGCTCTACGAGATTACCTGGTCAAGATTCTACAACAAATATATAAGTACCGTCAGGGCGAGCAAATGAGGAAGTTGATTGGTGGAGCAGAGGGGGGATCAAACCCTGGGCTCCGCATTGCGAATTAGAACAACCGCCAAAACGTCTAAGACATCGTGAAAGAAATCGAAGCGGTTGAAAACCTCAGATAAAGAGGCGGTGAGAAAATTTCAAGTTATGCCGGAAAATTGTAGGAAAATTTCACGTTATGTCGGACAAGAATTTCATTTAATGCCGGAATCATCCGCGTAAGTTATTGATTCCATTGATGGGCCAATTTCACTTTATGATGGAACCCACAGGGGTAGTGTTCACCACACTTGTGGGTTCCGGCATTAAATGAAATTGCGCGGACGATCTCATAAGAACCGCGCGGGCCACAAAACGTAATCCTATGATTTCGGTCGGCTTTGCAGACGGAAGTACCTTCGTC
>JBIOVO010000163.1:0-3794 GCA_044867735.1 Pyrinomonadaceae bacterium
CATGCGTATGTTTACGATCTCTACAAGACTTATCTGATGCGCATCGCGATTGCGGGCCGCATATGAGGCCGATTCAAAGAGTGTCCGACCGAATTCAATGGCCGCCAGCTTCAGTGACGTTTGATTCTGGTTGTAGCCGGCGCGCAGCAGGTAGTTCCAGTAGAGTGTTTCGTCCGCAGTAGGACTGCGCAGTAATGCCAGGGTGAAGAAGTTCTGGATGAACTGATCCTCAGAGAGCAGTGGCGGCGTGACGCGCCTGCGCGCGTGGGCACGTCGTATTTCCGGCTGGTCCAGCGGTGGTTGCGAGGTTCCCGGATCACCAACTCTTCGCCCATCCCAGGGCTTACCTTCATTGCGTTTCGCACGCATGGTGGAGGGAATCGGCGGCGGCGCCTCACGTTCCAGGTGCGACTCTTCCTTCACGTTTTCCAGGTCCGGCAACGTGCCTTCGGGCTTCTTAGGCCCGGGAAAGATGGTACGGTTATCGCCGGTGCGCTGAGCACTGCTCTTTAACAAGGAACCATTGCTAAATGTGAGTGAAAGACAGATTAGAAAAATGAAACCAATTCGCAGCGAGAAATGCCGTGTGAAGCGAGGATACATAATGAGGACTCCAGTGAGACAGCAAAACAACCGTGCTGGTTAATCAATTCGTCGCTGTGGGGAAGTTAACGACAATTATTGAATGGACCAGCGCACTCTACGCCCGCCTTAGAACGATGTCAATCAAAAGTTTTGCTAAACGAAAATCTATCAAGGACCAGCGACGACCACGTCGTCGGGTGTATTCGGTTTGCCATCGGGGCCGAGGGAGCGGAGGGAGTAGCGGTCTTGCTGGCCGTCGTATTGATAGGGACGGTGCCAGGGATCGACGCGGATTACGCGCGCCAGATAGCGCGGGCTGAGGTGATCGATCAGAACGGATTCTTTATTTGAGACGACGAAATAGCCACGGTCGCGATGGTAGTCGCCAAGAGCTTTCGCGATGGTTGAAAGATCATCGGCGGCAGCAGAACGTTTGACAAGATCAATCGCCGCCGGAAGATTCGCAACATTCACCCACTCGCGCGTGCCGCTCTTGAACTCTGTCACATGCCAGGCTCCGGCATCTCGTCCCAAACGAAAATCAACTCGAACCAGCGCCGTGACAAGCGCTGTCGACTCGGATCCGATCGAGAGACCAAACGGATCTATCTCCTTAATCCGCACGTCATCCGAAGGAAGTGAAACACTTAATAAACCTGCCACCAAACAACGTGCTCGCTTTGTCGTGAGTTCCGTCGCCATCGTGCTGCGCGCAAACTCCGACGGTGCGTCGCATTCTCCCGCGGGTAACTCAACCTTCGCTGCATGCGCAATTACTTCCAGACTTTCCCAACGATCCGGCGCGATCCTGATCTCTCGCAACTGCCAGTGACCTTCATACAGCCGCAGCCGAAACACCGTTTGAATCTCGGCGCTTACTTCCGCGCTCGTCGCACTGTTCGATCGAATCTGTAGTCGAACAGCACTGCCCGGTAAAGACCAGCCTCCCATGGTCTGGATAGCTTTGCGCGCTTGTTTCTGACTTAGATCGGCGCGCGCGGATACGGGACCAGCGATCGCAAGCAAGACGACAGTGGTAACGCGGATAAACGCTGATCCAAATGATCGCTGCATGGGCTATTCGGTCGTCTTTTTGCCGATTAACATCTGCAACATGATCTGTAGTTGCGCAGTCGTGAACGGTTTCGGCAGAAACACAATCGCTCCGGCGGCAAAACTGTCAGACGACAGCTTCGGATCCTGTTCGGCAGTCATCATCATCACCGGAATCTTCTTCAAGCGCTCTTCGGATTTCATGTAGCGGACCAGTTCGGGACCGGAAATGTGCGGCATTACGACGTCGAGAATGGCGGCAGTAAAATTCGGGTCCGCCTGCAGGATCTTATAAGCCTCGCGGCCGTCGCGCGCCATCACCACACTGAAGTTTTCTTTTTCGAGAATCGTAGTGATCAATCGAAGAATTGCCGGATCGTCATCAGCAACCAGCATGCGCCGGTTCTCAGTTTCGTTCGTAAGGTCGTTGTTTTCCATGTGAGTATTCTTTCCAAGTTTCAAACTTCTACTGCCCGACAGCTCTCACCCGCCTGCGTGGAAAGTTCTGCGGCAAGTTTGATCGCCGCAACCATACTCGAGTGTTCCGCAAGTCCCTTGCCTGCGATGTCGAAGGCGGTGCCGTGATCGACTGAAGTCCTGATGAAAGGCAACCCCAGCGTCACGTTGACGGCTTCGCCGAACGACAAACACTTTACAGGAATCATTGCCTGATCGTGATAACAAGCAACGACCGCATCAAACTCGCCACGCGAGGCGCGCAGAAACACTGTATCAGCCGAGAATGGTCCATGCACGTCGATATCATCCAGCCGTCGAGCGGACTCGATTGCCGGCATGATCTCCGAAGCCTCTTCAACTCCGAACAATCCACCTTCAGCTCCGTGCGGGTTCAGAGCAGCCACCGCCAACCGCGGACGCTCCATGCCCCAGCGCTGAAGTTCGCGATGCGTCAGGTTGATCACCTTCATTATCCGATCGCGCTCAACCAGGCGAATTGCTTCAGAAAGCGGGACGTGCGTTGACAACAGCACGATGCGAAGGTTTGCGGCGACAAACGCCATCGCATACTCCTCCGCACCGGTCAGATGGGCGAGAAATTCTGTATGACCGGGAAAACTATAACCACCAAGAAACAATGCGCGCTTATTGATTGGCGCCGTCGCGATCGCATCGATGTTGCCGGCCGCACACAATTCAACTGCAGCTTCTATATAACCCGCTGCCGCCTTACCAGCCGCGCCCGACTCGATGCCGGGTTCGATCGGACCACTGAGATTGTCGAGATGATAAATGACCGGTTCGGAAAGCTGATCGGGAAACGACTCTCCCGTGCGTATGATGTCGTAGCCTGATTGCAGATCCAGAGTGCGTGCCGTGTGAGCCAGCAACTGAGCATCGCCGATGATTATCGGCACGCAAACTTTCTTGATTTCCTCTTCGGCAACTGCTTTGAGAACAACTTCCGGGCCGATACCGGCAGGGTCTCCCATCGTTATGCCGATGCGCGGCAAAACTCTCCTGGGTCGAGGACCAGGATTGGCTGAGCTTTGTTCGGAGTGTCGCATTGCTTGAGGCGACGCACTGTGTCAGCGAGAACGCAGGGCGAGGCTGTCTGCAGTTTCGCTTTCGAATCCCCTTAAGCCTTTAGGCACTGGCGGCCTTTTCTTCAACCCGTTCGTCCGCTTTGTAGATGTACTTGATGTTCCGTTTGAGCACGAGTAGATTCGGCGCACCCTTTCGGTTTACCTTCAGCGCACCACGATCGTACCACTCGATAGTGCCTTCAATTTCCTCGCCATCCAATAGAACAATCACCATCAATGTATGAGCGTCGATCTGTTTCTTGTAGTAGAAGATTTCCGCATTAGTTTCGTTGGGAGGCGGAACCCTTTTCTTTACTTGAACAGGTGTGTGTTGTTGTGGAGCGCGTTCGCGCTGGCCACCATCGTTTGAGGCGCGGGAGCTGCCATTCGAACGCTCTCTGGGCTGCGGAACCTCTCGGGCTTTGCCTTTAACTTCCGCGAGTGTGGTTCTGATGAGTTTACGATTCACTTGATTATTACCTCCAAAAATCTATGACGGGCTTTCTCTCAAGCCGGTCGAGAACTAGCGATGTATAGGACACAGGGCTTTAGATGTCAGATCAGTGTCAAAGCTCTCGCAGGCTGCGGCCCATCCGAGGAGAGGAACGAACA
>JBIOVO010000164.1:0-7874 GCA_044867735.1 Pyrinomonadaceae bacterium
TGCGTTCTCTGCGTTATAGAGCTTGTTTCAACGCAGAGATCGCGGAGATACGCAGAGGACCGCTGGGAAAACTCAAATTCAGATACTACCGTCTCTTTGTGCCTTTTCGCGGCATAAGTTAGACTGCGCCAAATTCGGAGGACCACCGTGGCGCAAACCAAACAGATCCGCATCCTGAGTGTTGAAGATCACCCCGTCTTTCGCCAGGGTCTGGCCACGATTCTCGAAACAGAACCGGACATGGTCCTCGTCGCGCAGGCGGCCAACGGAGTTGAGGCAATAGCGGAGTTTCGTCGTCACCGGCCCGACGTCACACTGATGGACCTTCGCCTTCCCGGCACAAACGGCACTGATATCCTAATCGCGATTCGCGGCGAGTTTCCCGACGCACGCATCATCATGCTGTCGTCTTCAGACAGCGATGGCGAGATTCAACGCGCACTCCGTTCGGGAGCGGCAGGTTATGTTCTCAAGAGTATGGCCCAGGATGACTTGCTGGCCGTGATTCGATCGGTTCATTCGGGCAAACGCCAGGTTCCGGTTGAGGTCGCAGCTCTTCTCGCAGAGCATCTGGGCGAGGAGGAGCTTACGACTCGCGAGTTAGACGTGCTGCAACTGATTCGCGACGGCTACAAGAACAAACAGATAGCCGACCAGCTTTCAATTTCCGAGAACACTGTCAACTTCCACATCAAAAACATCGTCGACAAGCTCGGCGCAAACGATCGGACCCATGCAGTCACGATTGCCGCTCGTCGCGGACTACTTTCGCTCGGATCGAGTTAGTTTAGACCTACAGGAAACTGTAGTAGGGGTGCTAAAGATTCTGATGGTCTGCGAGGGATCTGCTTTCAGATAAAGTTGAGGACGGAGAATCTCAACTTACCATCGTGAAGAATATAAACAAGACTACGTGGATCCTCGCTACGCTTTGGGTTTTACTGTTAGGTGTTCCTGCGCGTGCGGTTGATCCGAATCAACCAGCGAGCACCTTTATCCGAACGCATATCAGCACCGACCAGGGCCTTCCGGGCTCCGTGGTAGACGGGATCGTACAAACGCAGGACGGTTTTCTTTGGCTGGTCATCAATGGCATCGACCTGGTCCGTTTCGACGGAAAGAATTTTCACACCTTCGAAAAACCAACCGCGTGGTCGATCGCGGTAGGCCCTGACGGAGACCTTTGGGTTGGTGGACTGCAAACTCTAAGACGCCTGCGTCCGTCCAGTCTCAATCAGTTCACACTCGCTGAATCAATTCCCTACCATCCCGGTTCCGGTAAGGATAACGACGTGGTTGCCCTTCGTTTCGGTAAAGATGGTGTGTTGTGGTTAGGAACCGCCGGGGGGTTGTTTCGCTACGAACGCGATCAATTTACCGCCGTTGGGCCACGGGTGCTCACGCGCAACATCGAGGAAAGTGCGGATGGACATCTGTGGGCCTTCAACCGGCAAGGGTTTCTTGAGGTAAATGGCTCTGAGGTCGTGACTCACCCTAAACTCGCCGCTCAACTGGGAGTAAAAGACACTGAAGTTTTTAGTGTTCTAAGAGATAGTCGCGGCAATACCTGGTACTGCACGGCCAAGGGAGTTGCCCGCGAAACAGGCGGTCGAATCGAACACCTGCCAACTAACGGACGCGGCGCACTTCGCGCATATGAAGACCCGCAAGGGAACGTTTGGATCGGAACGGATAGTGGTCTGTATCGTGCGACACCGGCGGGCCTTGAAGTGGTGGCTGCCGGCATGCACGTAAGATCTATTTTCAGCGATCGCGACGGCAACTTGTGGGTTGGCACAAATGGAGACGGATTGCACCAGTTCAAGGACCGTGCGGTTCGAATGTTCACGACTGAGGACGGACTACCTAACAACATCCTCATGACCGTGGTTGGTACCCGCGACGGATCCGTTTGGACGGGTGCTAATTGCGGTGGCGTCGCTCGCTTTGACGGAACCAGTTTTCGAACGTTCGACGACAAGAATGGCCTGGGGAATACATGCGTTTGGGCGTTGGCCGAAGATACGAGCGGCAATCTATGGATCGGGACCTGGGGCGGCGGCGCTTATCGTTATCACAAGGGCGTTTTTACCCAATACTCCACCAAAGAGGGAATGGGAAGCGATCAAGTCACCAGCATCGTCGCCGCCCGTGACGGTTCCGTTTGGTTCGCGACGCGTAACGGCGTAACTCGATTGCAGAACGGAGAATTTCGCACCTTTACCACGACTGACGGACTTTCAAACAATTTGCTCATGAGAGTCTACGAAGATCGCGCGGGAGGAATTTGGGTGGGGAGCGGAGGAGGACTTGATCGGCTGGTGGGCGATCGTTTCGAGAACTTCACGTCCACACCTAAAGCAGTTGTCCTTCCTTATGGAGAGGATCGAGACGGCGGCTTCTACGTCAATCTCGGTGATGAGATGGTTACTCTGCGCGTCGCCAACGCTCGCGTTAACAGGATCGCGGAAAAAAATCTTGCACTCCAGGATATGATCGAAACTGAGCAAGGTGAATTATGGTTTCGCGGCAACTCGATCTTCAGGTTCCCGGCAGGGAGCTTTGCCCGATCGCGTCAGCACGATGATCCACTTGATTATGAGACCTTTTCGACGGCGGATGGTTTGACTACTGCTGAGGCTACCAGCCCGAGTCAAACCATGACATTGACTCGTGACGGCAAAGTGTGGGCTGCTTCTCCGAAGGGTTTGGCCATGATCGATCTTCGTCGCTTGACCGTCACAAACGCGAAGCCTTCGATTTACCTGACCGGCGTAACGATCGGTAGGAACACTCATCATCCCGACCGTGGAATCATTCTGTCACCGGGAACTAATCACGTCGAAATTTACTTTGCAGCCATCGAAATATCCTCACCAGAAAAGATTCGCATGCAATACAGGTTGGACGGTGTTGACTCGGAATGGCTCGACGCTCCCGCCAAACCGGTTGCGATCTACAGCAAGCTCCCTGTCGGAACTCGTGCTTTACGTATTCGCGCTTCCAATCGAAGTGGCATTTGGGATCGTGAGGGTGTGGCCTTTTACATCACTCAGCAACCTTACTTCTATCAGACGCGCTGGTTTATCGCCGCGATGGTCGCACTCGGATTTGCGCTGGTGTTTTTCATCTACCGTTTGCGGGTCGCACAAATCTCACGGATGCTCAGCGCTCGTTTTGATGAACGTCTTGCCGAACGCACGCGCGTCGCGCGAGAGCTACATGACACGTTGTTGCAAACGGTCCAGGGAAGCAAGATGGTCGCGGACCATGCGTTAAAGAACTCGGCTGATCACACGCGCATGCTGCGCGCGATGGAGCAGTTATCGACGTGGCTGGCCCAGGCTACGGAAGAGGGGCGCGCAGCGCTCGTCTCGCTGCGGTCATCGACCACGGAAAAGAACGATCTGGCGGAAGCGTTTCGCCGTGCGATCGAAGAAGGTGGCAGGACGACGACAGCGGAGATATTGTTTGCTGTAAATGGCGACGCGAAAGAGCTACATCCGATTGTTCGTGATGAGATCTACCGGATTGGGTACGAAGCGATTCGAAACGCCTGCGCGCACTCAGGCGGCGATCGTGTGGAGGTAACGCTCGAATATGGGCACGACCTCACGTTACGTGTCAGCGACAACGGATCGGGTATCGATTCCGAGGTCATCGAGAAAGGCAAGGAAGGTCATTTCGGTTTGCGCGGCATGAGAGAACGTGCTGAACGCATCGGCAGTAAATTCAATTTGGTCAGCTCTCCGGATTCAGGCACCACAATCACTCTGATAGTTCCCGGTCGTATCGCGTTTAGCAAATCCTAAGTACGCACGGGTGGCCACAGAGGGCCACCCCTACAGATGGGCGTCGCACGCAGATGGGCGTCGCACGTCCCGTTTTGTGGGGATGGTCCTCCGTGGCCACCCGTGCGTTGCGACTAATCGCTCTCAGCATCCCTCATTAGTGGTATCTCTCAACCATCTAAAAGCGCTGGCTAACTTCTACAGTTATCAGTGTGTCTCGAATTTTTTCCTTCACCTATCCTCTCACCATGACAAACGAAATCAACAACTTCAGCTTTTCGGTGAGTCCGGAAGCCAGCGCTTCCGCTCATGACGACGGAATCGTGATTCTGCACGTTGGCAAAGGCCGTGTGTTCAGTTCCAACAAGACGGGCGCGCTCATCTGGCGAGGGATCGAACAGCGAAGGTCCTTCGACGGTATCGTGGACCAGATCAGCGGTGAATTTCAGATAGCTGGACCGACCGCACGCGCGCACACGCTCACCTTTCTTGCTGCGCTAGAGCGGCAGGCGCTGATCAGCAGAGAGGTTGTGTCATGAAAGAAACCGGACTTCTAATCAGGGCGCTTTACGAGCTCATCCGCTACGAAGTGGTCCTTTCATTACTCGGCTCGGGCCGCATCCTGTCGCAGTTGAAGCGCCAGGCCATTTCGACTCGGTCCACCGGCGCTGAATTGGAAAAGACGATCTCCGACGCGGTCCTGCTCGCCACGTGTTTCTACTGGAAGCCGGTGCTGTGCTTGCAGCGGGCAGTGTGCACGGTGCGATTGCTAAGACGGTTCGGGATCCACGCGCGGCTCGTGATCGGTTATCGCCCGTCACCGTTCTTTTCCCACGCATGGGTGGAAGTTGATGGCCGAGTTGTATACGGCTCGGTTGGTTATCAAAAACGGCTGATGCCGCTGCATGTTGCCTAAAGGAGAAAGAAGATGCAGGCGAACACACACAGTAGACAAGTTGAAGTCCGGCACTGGAATGGTCGCCTGGATAATCGCTCCGATTTGCTTTTGCGATTGAACGACTCGTTGAACGGCGAATCCACCGATGCAGCGATAGCGCTGGCTGCCTACGATCGTTGGGGCACTGAAGGTTTGGTTCACCTGATTGGTGATTGGAGTTTGGTCATTCGCGATCACAAGACCAGGACCACCGTCCTCGCCAGCGACTTCGCCGGTGTCCGTCCTCTTTACTATCACACGCAAAACGGACGCGTTCAGTGGTCCCACCGCTTGCAGTCTCTGATCGGACAAACGGGAATCACGGAACTCGACGAGCAATACATAGCAGGGTTTCTGACGTTTGGTGGCTGCCCAAATCGCACACCGTACAAAGGCATCTACTCGGTTCCTCCGGGTCACGCGGTTTGTGTATCACCACACGAAACGAAGATTAGACGTTTCTGGTCAATGCCGGTCGGCGACACGATCCGGTATCAGAATCAACACCGGTACGAAGAAGAGTTGCGCGCACTGTTTCGCGAGGCGGTGGCCGTTCGACTTCAGACCGAATCACCGGTTCTCGCTGAACTGAGCGGCGGTCTTGATTCGTCGTCGGTAGTCTGCATGGCCAATCACCTCGTTCGAACCGGCGCCGTCAGCACGCCGCAGCTCGAAACCGTGAGCTTCACCTGGCGAAACTCGCTCGACGAACCCTTCATTCGCGAAATCGAATCGCACTGTGGCATTCGAGGAGCACGCATCTCGACGCATGACGCTCCTCTCATTGCGGAAACACAAGTAAACGATGCGATGCCCGAGGCTTTTCAGCCCCTGCTCACGCCCGTCGCGGCGACCGCCAGGAAGTTCGGCGCGAAGACGATTCTGACAGGACAAAATGGCGACCTGCTAACGGGTAACTGGTTTGACGATAGTCTTCAAGTCGCCGCGTGTTTACGTCGCATTCAGATTGGCAGCGCCATTAAAGAGGCTGTTGCATGGAGCAAGATCCTGCGTCTGCCCGTTTACCAGATTCTCTGGCGTGCGGCTCAGGCAGCTCTTCCCACGTCACTCACGACAGCAGCGATCTACGCGACCGCAGACGGTTCATACGCGCCAAAGAGCGTCGAAACATCTCTTGTCTCTGAGTTCAGTGATCGCACTGGTGCTTCCGAACCGGCAAGCTTCTTCTCAAGCGATTGGCTTCAGGCGGCGCCGGAGCGCCGGAAGTATTTTTACGCTCTCTCGCTTGCGCTCGAACTACGCACACTGCAAGCACCCGAACCGTTACAGCACCTCGATTACACACATCCGTTCGGCCACCGCCCGCTGGTCGAGTTTCTGATGACCGTACCGGCGGACGTTCTTTGCGGCCCGGGCAAGCCGCGGAAATTGATGCGCTCTGCTTTCTCGGATCTCTGGCCGCTGAAGTTGCGCGAACGTCGATCCAAGGGATCTTTCAACGCTCCCTGGCAGGAGGCGTCGCGGCCGTTAGCTCGCGCTCTACTCAACGCAAAGGAGTTGCATTCCGTGGAACGAGGTTTCGTGGACCATGCGAGCCTTCGGGCGCGTCTCGAGCGACTTTGCCTCGGACTGGACTGCAATGAGTCTCAGTTGCGGCAGATCATTCTGCTGGAACTGTGGCTTCGCAATCGTGCCAAAGGTGAACGATCGGAAGAAGTTCTCAGAGCCGCGTAAACCAGCGACTCTGTGCAGAAATTCGTATCAACATTTGAAAGAAAGGAGACAGGCCATGCAAAACAATTACGAAGCTCCCGAACTAACGTTGATCGGTGATGCGAGCGAAGTTGTGATGGGCTCCGGCGTCGGCGGCGATGACTTTCCGAAGCAAATTGCTGTGGATTTCGAGTTTGAGCAGGATTTCTAAATCCCAGCCGCAGATTTTCGCGAATTATGCAGACTGAAAATCTGCTTATATCCGAAAATCTGCGGTTAACCTTTTCGCGAGATTCGTAGTAGACTTCCCTCACACGATTTCACTATGAATCCTACTGGTCCAATTCGAATTCTCTCGGTGGACGACCATCCAATGCTGCGCGAAGGTATCGCCGCGGTGCTGGCCGGTGAAGAGGATATGCTCCTGGTCGCGGAAGCCAGCGACGGTCGTGAAGCGGTTGAGCAGTTCCGCATCCACCGCCCCGATGTGACACTGATGGACGTGCAGATGCCGGAGGTCAACGGCATCGACGCGATTGCGAAAATACGCGAAGAGTTTCACGATGCTCGTATCATCGTGCTGACTACCTACACCGGTGATGCCCAGGCTGCGCGCGCCTTCAAAGCAGGAGCGTCAGGGTATCTGCTCAAAAGCATGGTGCGGAAGGAGTTGATCGACACCATTCGCACGGTCCATTCCGGTAAAAAGCGAATTCCTCCTGAAATCGCGGTCGAGATGGCCCAGCATCACAGTGACGATGCGTTGACTGAGCGTGAAATGCAGGTGCTGCGCGAGGTGGCGGCGGGTAACGCCAATAAGATGGTGGCCCAACTCCTCCGAGTTTCAGAAGAAACCGTCAAGGCCCACATGAAGAGTATTCTCTCCAAGCTTGGCGCAAACGATCGAACGCACGCCGTCACCATCGCGGTGAAACGCGGGATCATCGACATCTAGTTTGTCTTTGTTATTAACCACAGATTTACACGATCAGATCCTGTGCTCATCCGTGTAAATCTGTGGTTAAAACTTCTTTGATTTCTGAGCTGAACCCTGATAAGCCGTCCCTCCCGGCACCATCAACTCCACTTCAGTTCCCGTCTCCGGCCGGCTCCAAAATCTCAATTGGCCGCCAATCTTTTCCGCTCTCTCCCGCATTCCCTGAAGACCCCAATGCCCCGGACGTCCACCTGATTCAAGAATTTTAGGTTCGATGCCTCGTCCGTCGTCACGCACACGCAGACGAAACTGGCGCGAGTCGTAAGTGATCTCGGCCTCGACGTGTTGACCTTCGGAATGGCTTAACGCGTTGATAATCGCCTCACGTCCAATGCAATAACACTCCTCCAGGACCAGCGGGTGCAAATCACGAACACGACCCTCAACCACTATCTTGAAGATCGCTTCCCTACCCTGAGACGTCTCTTCAGCGACCGAGCGGAAAGCCGCTGGTAGATCACTCAGCGACGCAGAC